>CAXBAL010000048.1:0-10896 GCA_963973475.1 uncultured Micavibrio sp. | reverse complement strand
GCAAAAATGGGTTGTATCGCGCTTGATGACACCAGCCTCTAGCCCCGCAAGCGCCGTTATCATTTTAAAGGTCGAACCCGGCGGGTATTGCCCCGCAACCGCTTTATTGGTCAACGGGTGGCCGGGGTTAGAGAGCAATCCTTCCCAAATATCGGCGGGCAAGGATTTCGTGAAAACATTTGGATCAAAAGACGGGCTGGAGGCCAGCGCGTAGATAGCGCCGCTATGGGCATCCATTATAACGGCCGATGCGCTTTGCTCTAGATTAAGACGTTCTTGTACCGATTGCTGTAGCCCCGCATCAATGCTCAGCACCATACGGCGTCCGTCCTTGGGATCTTCCCGGCTCAATTCCCGCACTTCGCGCCCAATCACATTGACCTCGATGCGCGAACTTCCGGCTTCGCCGCGCAATTCCTCATCATATTTTTTTTCAATGCCTGTTTTACCGATACGCAAGCCCGGTAAGGCCATCATTTTATCTTCACTGATTTCGGATTGCCCAACTGCGCCGACATAGCCGACTAAATGCGCGGTCGCGTCTTTTAAAGGATAGGTTCTACGCTCCCCTACATTAATGGACAATCCCGGTAAATCGGGCAAATTCACCTCGATGGTGGCCACATCATCCCAGGACAAATCATCCTTAACCTCGACAGGGATAAATTTCGCGACCTTTTTTATATCGTCCAGCGTACGCTTTATGTCGTGTTCTTCTAACTCGATAAGGCCTTGCAGATCCTGCAGCACAGCCTCGACATTATCGGATTGCTCCGGCACAACAACCACGCGGAAATTTTGACTGTTTTCGGCGAGCGGCGTTCCATAACGATCAACAATCTCGCCGCGTGACGGGGCCAGCATTTTGATATTGATACGATTGCGGTCGGCCAGCGTTTTGTATTTGCGCCCCTCTGCCACCTGCAACCAAGCCAACCGGCCGCCCATGACGGCCAGCAATGTGCCCTGTATTCCGCCGATCACAAACGCACGGCGGGTAAAGATTTTTACATTGTCTTTTTCTTTTTTGATGCTCATTTTTTGCTCGCGCTATTTCATCATCGAGGCGTCATGCGGCAGGATTTTATGCGTCACATTCATGAGCAAAAAAGCCAGCGGAAAGAAAGCAAAGCCCAATAATATTGATCCCATAACAGGCTTAAAAGAGACAATCTCAAACCCAACCAGACAGAATAGTGCCCATTCCAGCGTAGCGACACCCGCCGACACCAGTACATAGCCGATATAAATACTTAAAAATATCTGCCCCATAAATATCTTTCGTTGGTTCTGGATAATGCGGGCCAGAATAACATAAAGTAATGCATTTAAACCGAGCGGCAATCCGCTCACAATATCTATTAGCAAGCCCCAAAGAAACGCCAGCCACGGCGGCACCATAGAGGGGCGGTAGATGCTCCAGTAAAACAGCGCCATCACGATAAATGATGGCCGTATCTCGTTAAAATACGGCACATTGAACGAGATCATATCCAACATCAAAAACACGGCAATAAGGCAATACGCACCGCAAAAGCGCGCAAAGATCTCAAGCTTCTTCGAAAACGTTAATATACCCGTGGACATAGCGAAAGACTGTAAGACAAAAATATGAAACGGTCTAGAAAAGGATTGGCAAAAGCGCTACTCAATATCGCCTTTTATCAGGTTCGGGTCCTGATGCGCCAGAATAACGCGTACATATTGCGTGGTTTTCAAATCGGAAAACAAAATAACTTCATATTGCCCCATATCGTTCAGGGCCACCTTACCGACTGGCAGACCCGGGGGGAACATGCCGCCAAAGCCGGACGTTACTACGCGCATGCCATCTCTTATTTTGGCATCCTTCGAGAGGTGTTCCAGAACGGGGCGCGTTTCATTTTGTCCAGCCAGCACAGCATGATGGTCGTTTTCTTCCAGAATTACCGGCACACGTGAGTTCACATCATTCAATAATAAAACCCGCGATGCGTTGCTGCCCGTTCCCACCACGCGGCCAATCAAGCCATCACCGGACAGAACCGGATTGCCCTTATAAACGCCCTCGTTTGTGCCGGCTTTTACCAACAGGCTCTTAACGAAAGCGCTTCCCGCATCGGCAATGATACGGGCTGTTACAAATTTATAAGCTGGTTCGACTTTGACATTCAGCAATTTTTCAAGCGCGGCATTGCGCTCTTGCAAGACCATTGCGCTTTGATACCATTCACGCAAACGAGCGTTTTCTTGTTCCAGCGCAGCGTTGCGCGCCTGTATATCAGACAAGCCCGTCACATTGCGCACATACCCAACGGTTTCCTGCACGGGATAGCTTACAGCGGCAATCACAGGGCTCACTGTATTCATGGCCTTGGAGCGCACATCGGTAAAAATATCGGGGCTGAGCGTAGAGGCCAGCAGCAGGGCGCACGCAATTCCGCCCAGAACCATGGAGGCCATAGGACGGTCCCAAAAACTTAATGACGCCGCGAAGGCAAATTGTTTACTGCGTGATCTGCGTTTCAAATTGAACTCTAATTGATAATGGCAACCATCACTACGATGACAGGTAATATACCTATTCTTTAGTGTATCAAATAAACCTTACTAAATAATAATGGTTTATCAAGTTTTTAACAAAAATTATGCGCCCATCTTTACGTCATTACTTTCATCTATTCAAGAATGAAAAAAATTTGCGGAAAAAGAAGAGAAGAGGAGGAAAATTAATAGGAACCGATCAATACGTGGCGCAGCGTTTTGCGCTCTTCCAGCGCATGTCCGGTGCCCAGCGCAACGCAGGATAACGGATCATCGGCCAAGGTCACGGCCAGACCTGTCGCATGACGCAAAACAAAATCAAGATTTTTCAACAGCGCGCCACCGCCGGTCAGGACAATTCCCTTATCAACGATATCGGCAGCCAATTCCGGTGCGGTGTGCTCGAGCGCGACTTTCACGCCCTCAACGATTTGCCCGACAGGCTCGGCCAGACTTTCAGATACTTGACGTTCAGTAATCACAATTTCTTTCGGCACGCCGTTCATCAGGTCGCGGCCACGAATTTGCATCGTGCGCCCTTCCCCTTCGGCAGGCGGACAGGCAGAGCCAATTTCTTTTTTGATGCGCTCGGCCGTGCTCTCGCCGATCAGCAAATTATGCACGCGGCGAATATAGGAAATAATGGCATCATCCATCTTGTCCCCGCCCACGCGCACGGAACGGGCATATACAATGCCGCCCAGCGAAATAACAGCAACCTCGGTCGTGCCGCCGCCAATATCAACAACCATTGACCCGGTCGGCTCGGTCACAGGCAGCCCAGCGCCAATCGCGGCGGCCATTGGCTCTTCGATCAGATAAACTTCGGATGCGCCAGCGCTCTCGGCAGATTCCTGAATCGCGCGGCGCTCGACAGCGGTAGAGCCGGAAGGCACACAAATAACCATTTTCGGGGATACAAAAGAGCGGCGATTATGAACTTTGCGGATGAAATGCTTGATCATTGCTTCGGTGACTTCGAAATCGGCAATCACGCCATCGCGCAATGGACGCGTTGCGGTAATGCTGCCCGGGGTGCGGCCGAGCATCTGCTTGGCCTCGTTACCGACAGCCAGCACTTGTTTCTTACCACCGATCATTGAGATGGCGACCACGGACGGCTCGTTCAGCACAATGCCTTGATCCTTGACATACACCAATGTGTTGGCGGTACCAAGGTCAATTGCCATATCGGCGGACATAAAGCCAAAAAGCCGTGAGAACATGAGCGGGTGCTATTACTTTGTAAAAAATGTTTCGGTTAATAAGTTTGCTTAGGTTACAGCAAGACTTTATCAGAACGCATGATGCGTATGCATTCTGATTGGGAAAATTATACTTTTATCAACAAAGAGAATGCGAGTAACACTTAGCCCTGACGCGCTTTGAAGCGTGGGTTTTTCTTGTTAATCACATACACTCGACCCTTGCGGCGAATTACGCGGCAATTACGGTCTCTTTTCTTCAGTGTCTTCAGTGAATTTGCGACTTTCATTTCACTTATCCTAATCTAATATTCTTGAACGATAGCGGACAATATCGCTAGGCAGGGCTTATTGTCAAGCATTACTCTTATTTTATTTAAGCAGTTTAAAGAAATTGTAAAGGGTTTGATATATCCTTGATTTCTGGTGCGATACTTCACATCATTAACAGAACAATCTTTATTATACGGTTATGAGCAAAGAAACACAAAAAACATTCAAATCAGGCGAGATCATCATGCGTCAAGGCGATAAAGGCGAAAGCGCCTATATCATCGAATCTGGCGTGGTGGATATCCTGATCGAAAAGCCTGACGGCAGCGCCCAGAGCGTGGGGACACGCGGTAAAGGCGCGATGATCGGGGAAATGTCTTTGGTCGACAAAGCTCCGCGCAGCGCTACTATAAAAGCCATTGAAGACTGTAAACTGCTGGAGATCACAGCAGAGGATTTCTCGCGCCGCTTGGGGAATGCCGACCCCGTTCTTCGTATGACCACGCAAGTGATCCTGACGCGCTACCGCGATATGCTGGCCAGAGCCGACATTATGGGCGAGAACCAGAACTGGCCGCCGCCCGAAAGCCTTGAGCTTGGTTATGTCGAACAAAGTAACGCCATCGAAAATATAAAAATCGCCAATGATTTCAAAAACGCCCTGAACAGCAGCGAAGTTTGTCTGCATTATCAGCCGATTATCGACTTGCAGACAGGCGACATCGCGGGCTTCGAAGCCCTCATGCGTTGGGAGCACCCCGAAAAGGGCTTTATCTCTCCGGGTATTTTCATCCCCATTATTGAAGACAGCGGTATGATCGTGACTGCCAGCCGCTGGGCGCTGCGCGAGGCGCTGCTGGCCTTGAAACGTATCGAACATAAAACTGGCCTTCATAACGAGCTGTTCATGAGCGTGAATTTCTCCAGCCATGATTTTGCCTCCGAAGATTTTGTCGACAGCGTTTACAGCACCATCAGCGAAAGCGATGTGCGCCCGGAACAAGTGCATCTTGAAATTACCGAGCGCTTACTGATGGGGCAACCCGATAACGCGCGCGAAACCTTGGAAATGTGCCGCAAAGCCGGCATGGGTATTTCGATTGACGATTTTGGCACCGGGTATTCATCGCTGTCCTATCTCCATCATTTCCCGATCGACACGTTAAAGATCGACCAGAGCTTTGTTCGGGAAATGACAAAAAATGACACCACATTCGCACTGGTCAAATCCATCATACAGCTTGGCAAAAACCTGAACATGAAGATCATCGCCGAAGGTGCCGAAGATCAGGAAGAAGCCCGCATCTTGCGTGAGCTTGAATGTGATCTCTGTCAGGGGTATTATTTCGCACGCCCCACAAACGAGCGCGATGTCACCGCCCTTGTTCAGAACTGGCAGAAAGTTAAATTTTAGGCGCTTATGCTTTTATATATCACCATGGTTCTAGCGATTATCGGGTGCTTTTGCGCCCTACTTTGGACGCGTTATAATTTTGCGAAATGGCTGGTAGATTATCACCCCGAAAAAGCCAGAAACATCAAAGACCGCATGATAGAGGAACGCTCGCTCCACGATAAAATTTTGCACCGCGTTTTTGGTCTTCCCTTCGACAAAGCCTCTTATGCCCCGATAGAGGACGAAGAACTCGAGAATCTGCGCCGCTCCTATCTCATCAGCGCCTTTATGCTAGAGACAATTCTCGCGCTCAGCATACTGATCGTCATTATTATGCTTTATTTATTGTAAGGAAGCTATTTTGAGGTCGCGATGAACACGCCGTCCCAGTTATCATCAGGCGGTGATTTCATAAGATCTTCAGCGCGCTCGATATATACATTATAAAACGCATCAAGATATCCGGCCAGCGTGCCTTTACAAGACTTACAAATTTCAATCACTTGTGCAAAGTCACGCGCGCGGTATGCTGTCAACATTTGCTCATGCTTGGGTCTTAACGCCATGAACTCTTCATTATTCTGCGCGAACGTATTATCGCCGAGCAAAGTAAATATCCGCACGGGCTGGGTCTTTCCCTTCACCTGTATCAAATCTATCTCCAGCACGGCGAAATCCTCGACCTTTTCCTTGGTCGCCTCGCCGATCAGAATATTGATGCCGTAGTTTTTCGTCTGCCCCTCAAGGCGCGACGCCAGATTGACCGCATCGCCCAGCGTAGAATAGGCAAAGCGTTGTTTGGAGCCCATATTCCCCACCGCACACGGGCCTGTATTAATCCCGATACCCGCGTTCAGCAACACAGGCTCTTTGCCAATCTCCTCGGCCTTTTTCTTCACGGCCTCATTAATCGGCACCAAGGCCTCGTTCATTTTCAGCGCAGTAATGCAGGCATGCCGCTCATGATCGGGATCATCCAACGGCGCGTTCCAAAATGCCATCATCGCATCACCCATATATTTATCAATCGTGCCGCGATGGCTCATCACCAGATCGGACATCGGGGTCAGGAAATCGTTCATGAGCTGGATTAATTCTTGCGGAGTTAACCCTTCCGATATGGTGGTAAAGCTACGAATATCGCTGAACATCACACTCAGCGGTTTAATTTCACCGCCGAGTTGAAGCTTATCAGGATCGCTCGTCAGCTCTTTCATAAAGTCCGGCGAGATATACAGCCCGAACGCATCCCGAACCTGCCTACGCTCATACTCGGTTTTGAGATAGCTGAGCGCGGATGACAGAACAAAGACAATCATCACAATGATGGACGGCGTGACGGGGTCAAACAAACCGCCATGCTCATCAAATAAATACCATGATGTCCAGAACGCTCCGCCCGACACGCCTAGCGCTATAAGCCCCAACCAGATCGGGTTCACAAAAAACGAGGCCAGAATGATAAAGATCGACACCCCGATAGCCGCGCCGATCTCGAGCTGCATGGCCGTATAGGGGCGTATAAGATATTCATTTTGCAATATCTGCTCGGTCGCATTCATATGCACGCGCACACCTGGCTGCATACCAAGCGGCGTGGCCCGTAAATCCATCAGCCCTTCAGCGCTGGAGGCGATAAAGACGACCTTGCCATTGAGATCGGCTGGCGCGGTTTCATCGGCAAAACCTTCCAGAAATTGATAAGCCGAGAGGTCATCCGCGCTGCGATACGGACGGTAATAAATCCACATTTTCCCTTCCGCGCTCACGGGAATCGTGTAATCCCCGATGATAATTTCCAGCGGTTCGCTGATCGTGTAATTGTTGTAACTATCATTCGCCGCGATTTTGATGAATTCCTTGCCCGTCTTCTCATAAAGGCGCACCCCTTCCAGCATCAAGGACGGGTAAATCTGTTTGCCGTCATGGAAAATAAGACTGGTGCGGCGGATCACCGCATCACTCTCGGCGGTGGCCATAAAGCTGCCATTGCCCGCCGCGGCCTTTTGCAGTTCGGGCAGGAATTGCGCGGTGGTCTGGAAATACATGCTTTGGGGCTGTTTTTGCTCCAGCAGGAATTGCTTTACGTCATTCTTGATTAAGATGCGGCGCTTCACCATGGGACTTTCGGTATTCGAGCCATGCGAAAATCCGGCGACAAAATTTCCGGCCCCGGCAATTGCATCGGCCAGCACGGCGTCATTATGCGGCATATCCAGCAAGGCCTCGCGCGCCGGATGCCCGTCCTCCAGCAAGCTGGCGATATTATCCGGCGATGTGCGGTCTGGCTCTGCCAGCACACCATCGAATATAATGACCTTTGCACCGGCCGCATTGATATTTGCAATCAACTCGGCAATGCGCGTGCGCGGCCAAGGCCATTGCCCGACTTTCGAAAGCGATTCATCGTCGATATCGACAAAGATCACCTGATCGGAGGCCTCGCGCGGTTTAATCTTGATATAGGTCTCGAAAACCAGATTACTGATACGGGTTTTAACGCCTGTGGTATCCAACGCGGCGAGAATAATAAGCCCCAGCATACACACCAGAACCATCAAACGGACAAAGGGATGTGTCAGAAAGCGAAGCATCTTGGCAGCCCCTACCTTTCCGTCAAGGCTCTATCACGGGCGCGCAATAAAGGCTTGATCAGATATTCTAAAATGCTGCGCTTGCCGGTAATAACCTCGACATTGGCCACCATACCCGGCGTAATCGGCAGCGGGCGCTCTTCATCGCCCAGATAATTCTTATCGGTTTGCACCTCGATCTCGAAGAACACATTGCCCTCGTTATCGCGAACGCTATTGGCACCGATACGGGTGAGCGTGCCGTCTAGCGAGCCATACACTTGCGGGTCATAGGCAGAAATTTTCACCTTCACAGGTAGATCAGGACGCAAGAACGCCACATCTTCGGGCGCCACCTGCGCCACGATTTTCAGCTCGTTATCGGTCGGAACAATCTCGACCAGTTGCATGGCCGGCTCAACCACGCCGCCAACTGTATTGACCGCAATATTATTCACCACACCATCTACAGGCGAACGGATTTCGGCGCGGTCGACTTTATCTCCAATTGAGCGTAGGCTTTCTTGCAACTGAGCAATCTGCGTTTCAACCTCGTTCAGCTCCGCCAGCGCTTGAGACTGGAATTTCGCGCGCTGACCTTCGCGCTCCGTCTTGGCCGCATTGACCTCGGCTTGCAACGAGGCACGGCGTTGGCTTTCGGCGTTAATCTGACCTTTAATGTCGTTCAGCTCACGACTAAGGCGCATCTCGTCCAGTTTCGGCACAGCGCGCTTGCGCACCATCTCGCGCGTAATTTCCAGCTCTTGCGCCAACGAATTACGGTTCTGCGAGAGACGGTTAATCTGCGCATTCACCTCGGCCATATCGGCTTGCGCTTTTTCAATTCGCTGATCGAGTATCTCGTATGAGTTTCTAAGCTCGGACTGGCGCGATTCATAAAGGGAGGTTTCATTGGCGGCGATTTGCGGGACTTTTTCCGCGATCTGCTCCGGCACAACATATTCTTCGCCGCGCGCTTCGGCAGAAAGACGCGCTTTCTTGGCGGCCAGTGATAAGAACTGTGCTTCCGTCCCGCGCTCTTGCGAGGCGAACATCACGTCACTAATGCGCAGCAAAATATCGCCTTTTTGAACAATTTCGCCCTGACGGACAAGAATTTCTTCAACAATCCCGCCCTCCAGAGATTGGACGATCTGAATATCGCGCGAGGGCACAACCTGCCCCTGTCCCCGCGTTATCTCCTCGACCTTGGCCAAGGACGCCCAAACCACGAACGCCACGACCAGCGAGATAATCGTAAAGAGTAAAACCAGTGCAGTTCTGGAAGGGCGCAGCCTTGAGGCGGCCTCCAATTCGCTCATGAAATTTTCTTCCTTGAATTTCCTCATGCGCCGCCCGCCTTTACTGCGCCGCTATTCAGCGCATCCATGACCTTATCACGTGGCCCGTCTAAAATCAGTTTACCCTGATCCAGCAGGATCAAGCGATCCACGGCGGGGAGCATACTGGTGCGGTGCGTAATCAACACCAGCGTTTGATTTTTTACATCCTGATGCAGGAATTTCACGAAATTGGCTTCGGCCTGCATGTCCATGGCGTTGGTCGGCTCGTCACAGACCAGAATTTTCGGCGCTAACAAGATCGCACGCGCAAACGCAATCGCCTGTTTCTGGCCGCCGGACAGGCTACTGCCATGCTCACCCACCGGCGCGTCATAACCCATGGGATGACGGGAAACGAAATCATGCACGCCCGCCATTTTCGAGGCGCGCAAGATATCGGCCTCGCTCGCATTGGGCAGGCTGGCGGCAATATTATCGCGAATAGAGCCGCTAAACAGGAACACGTCTTGCGCGATATAGGCGGTATTGCGGCGCAAATCGGCGGGGTCGATCTGGCGATAATCGCTGTTATCCAGCAGCACCGTTCCGCCGCTAGCATCATAAAGCCCCATAATAATCTTGGCGATCGTGCTTTTTCCAGATCCCACGCGGCCGATAATCCCGACCTTCTCGCCTGGCTGGATTTTAAAGGAAATATTCTCCAGCACCTTGCGGTCAGTATTCGGATAAGCAAATTCAACCTTCTCGAAACTGAGCGCGCCTTGCAAATCAGGACGGTGCAGGAATTGCTTTTCCTGCGGGCGCTCAACGGGCTGCTTCATAATCCTATCCAGCGTTTTTAGCGCCCCGTCGGCCTGATGATAGCGCGTCATTAAATTCGCAATCTGGCCGATCGGTGCAATCGCCCGCCCGCCCAATATCACTGCGGCGATCAATCCCCCGATGCTCAAATCACCATCCCTGACCATATACATCCCGAACAGGACTATGACGACCGTAGCGATCTGCTGCACGAAGCCGGAAATATTCACGCCGAGCGCCGAGACAAAGCGCGAGGATTGCCCGTAGCTCGCATTCTCCGCTACGTAATCACCGTAGCGCGAGCGGAAGCGCCCGTCCGAGCCGATGGATTTAATCGTCTCCAACCCGTGGATGGTTTCCACCAGCAAGCCGTGCTTGGCCTCGCTGCTTTGCGTGGCCTTGCGCACCAGCGATTTCAGCGGAAATTGCAAAATAAAGCCCACAGCCAGCACGATTAAAATTAATCCGATCAGCACAAAGGCCAGCGATCCGGCGAGCTTGTAAATTACGAACAGGAACAAAAGCGTAAAGGGCAAATCCACCAACGCGGCAATACTGGCGGAGGTAAAGAAATCCCGCACGCTATCAAAATCTTTCAGCATATTGGCAAACACGCCGCTGGATTTCGGGCGGTAGGCCAGCTTCATATTCAAAACCTGATCATAAAGCCTGCGACCCGCGATGACATCTATTTTACGCCCTGATAAGTCTATCAGATAGCCGCGGATAATCTTGATCACCACATCAAAAACAAAGATTGTGAGCGCGCCTAAACCTAGCGCCCACCCCGTTTCAATCGCATTATTCGGAATAACGCGGTC
>CAXBAL010000047.1:0-10985 GCA_963973475.1 uncultured Micavibrio sp. | reverse complement strand
CCCGTTCACCTCGATATAGGTGGTATCGGGCCCGTTAATCATGATATCGGCGATATCATCGCGCTCCAAAAGCTCTTCCAGCGGGCCGAAACCCAGCATGTCGTCTGCACATTCTTTTGCGATCCCTGCAAGCTCGGTCGGTGTTAAATCCAGATTACGGAAGCGCGCAATCTCCTCTACCGCCGATTGCACCTCTTCACGCGCGGCTTTGGCATCCATCCGCGCCAAGGCTTTCAAATCAATACCATCACGCAGATCAAGCCAGATGCGGTTGCGGGCGCGCTGCAATCTTATGGAGGTAATGGAGTCTGCACCCGACAAAGCCTCTTCGGCTTCGGGATCATGCAAATCATCAAATACATTCTCCGCCGCAATCTTCTTTGATTTTTGTTCGGTAGGCTCAATGGGAGGTTCTTTGACAGATAAAATATCTTCGTGCTCGATGCTTTCTTCTACAGCTTGGGTTACAGAGGGTAAAGCATCGCTCAAGGGCGGGTCGGCTTTATGGGGCTTTACAGGCTTTTCTTTTGGCTCGGGCTTTTTGTCAAACGCATCCACCTCGTCAGACAATGATTTTGCCTGACGTGATTTTGGTGTTTTATCTGCGCTTTGTTTTTTACCGAACATTTATGTCTTTACAACCCATTCTGTGTTTATTTGGATTTTTTGCCCATTTTACCAAGCAAGCCGGAAAATACGTTGCCCCCACCAGAAGAAGGCGATGCAGCGGTGCGTCCTTCCAGATTAAAAATATTGGCGGCAAATGGTAGAATTGTCTCCGTGTAAATTTCCTTGCCGACTTTATCGGCGGATAAAGGCGCGGCTTCGCTTTCGAGCTTCACAAAAGTTTTGGGATCAAACGGAACGCTGGCTTTCACCTTAAGCTCCATTGCTTTTAATATATCACCGCTTGAGAGCTCGTTTCCGGGGGCAAAGCCCGTCATATTCATAAACAGAGAGACGTCATCATCCTCACCGCCGCGAATATCTTTAATCTCCATTGTAAGCGTCCGTGCCAAACGCAGACACGCAACAGTAGCATTCGATACCAGTACAATATCATTCGCCCGCGCCAAAATGGCCTTACATATATCAGGGGCAGCGCCGGACGCATCCACAATCACGGCAGGATATTTCACCATCAGCATTTCCAGCAGGTCTTCAATCTGGGCGGGCTTTAAGGCAGGCTCCAGCAATACATCACCACCGGTAGCCAGCGTGGTGTATTTATCATTTACCTTAAATAACATACGCGCCAGAGAATCCTCATCACGCTTATCGGCGGCCTTTACGGCCTCTGCAAAAGTGGTTGACGGCTCGAACCCGAAACCGACGGGATGCGAACTCCCCCCGCCGGAGGCATCCACCAGCATGGTTTTCTGTCCCAGATCCTGAGACAAGGCCCAACCGACATTCCGCGCAATCGTCGACGTGCCCATACCGCCTTTTGCGCCGATAAAGGCCACAAGGCGCGAACCACTAACGCCGTGCTGTGCAATCAGAGTTTTGGCCGCAACTTCGGCCAGAATATCGGCACTGACTGGGCGCACAAGGTAATCACTAACGCCCATATCAATTAATTTACGGTATAAATTTACATCATTGTCCGGGCCGATAACGACGGCTTCGGTGTTCTCATCACAAACCCCTGCAAGAGCCTCTAACTTCGCAACGAAACCTTCATCAATTGTGTCTGTTTGAATAATTAAAACATCAGGCGATTTAAATTCGGAATAGGCACGGGTTGCTGCTTCTACATCACCCTCTTCAACCTGCACTTTTACGCGTGCGAAACGCCAATCGGCGGCGATATTGCGCGCCGCTTCCAGTGTTTCCTTATCCTTTGAATATACGGCGACCCTGGATTGCGGAAGAAGGGTCGCTGTAACGTGAGTATCCGCCTCGCTCATAATTGTATCTCGTATCCTTTAAAACTGCCATGTATCATGCCTGATAGATGATATAGTACATTTCTTAAATATTTCTTGCCGAAAAACTGCCTATTCGGTTGTACCTTCACCGCCAAGGCTTTCGTTTTGCGCACCGCTTCTATATCCTTCAATTTGATTGGAAATCCCGCGCGCATCGGTATGCGTATTTTCGAAATCGCGCCCCATCAAATCTTTCGGTCTGGAAATCTGGCGGGCAATGACTGTTTGTACTGTGCAACCCATTTCGTAATCCATATCGGTTTTATGATTGCGGTCTTCAAAGCCCGACAACAAGGAATCACAATCCGGCCCTTGCGCATTATAAGAGGCGTAGCTGATAATAGCCTTCATCCCCAGCGCATCACGCACAGGCAAGATATCACTGCGAATGGCGTTTACTCCGCCTTCACGACGCAGCCAATTTGAAATATCGGCGGCCTCTTGCGTGGCCTTCATCGCCGTCATGTCGGTGGAGGACGGGTTATAAATCAAGGTTAAATGCATCCCTTCCCCACCATAACGCCCATAATGGTTGGCTATCTCACCAAGCTCGGCATAATGCGTGCCATCAACAGCAAATTCACGCACGAATTTCTCTTCGGATACCTGAATTTTCTTTTCTGTCAGTGTGCCCTCTTTATAGGTACGGCATGCACTGGTAGAAGCCAAAGCGGCAAACATCAAAATAACAGCGGCAATATTTTTATAAGATTTCATCATGTAATTTTCTTCCTAGCCTAATCCAGAATATAGCCGTAAGCCTCGTCCATATTGAAAACCTGCTCGTCAACACTCTCGTATTGCTTGCGAATATTGGCGGCAAATGCGCTTGCCAAATGGTTATCACGCTGTTTTGGTAATTTCTCGACCTTCTTATCATCGGCGAAAGGCTCCACCAAATAGGCCGATATCATCACAACCAGCTCGGTTTCATTACGTTCGAAGCTGTTCGAAGATATTAAGTCCCCCAGCACAGGCGTATTGCGGATACCAGGTAACCCCGCCATGCCCTCAACCGCATCGGATTGAAGAAGGCCCGCAATCATCAAACTGCCGCCGCTTGGAATTTCAATAGTTGTCTCGGCGCGGCGGACATCCAGCCCCGGCACGGTCAAATCACCCGCGCTCACGGAATTCACAAAATCCAGCGAGGACACTTCGGTATTCAACTGCAAGCTAATACGGTCACCGGAAAGCACAACAGGGCGGAAATTCAAGGACACACCGAACTCGCGGTAATCAATCACAAGGTTACCCACCTGATCGCGGCCAACGGGAATTGGGAATTCACCGCCCGCAAGAAAGCCCGCTTGCTGGCCGGATACAGCCGTCAAATTAGGCTCGGCCAATACTGTCACAAGGTCTTCACGTTCCAGCGCATCAATAAACACACCAAGAGAGCCAATACCCAGAATACCGCTATCACTTAGCAGACGGAATGAAGCCGCGGGGTCATTAGGCAAAGACAAACCGCCGCCCGGCCTTGTTGTCAAAGACGCATTACCGCCGCGCGCACTTTCAGGACTCAGCGCGCCAAAAATAGTTGAGCCGGGATCAAGATCATTATTGGCAACCTCGACACCGAAATCACGAATAAAGCTGCGACTGGCCTCAACGACCTTCACCTGAAGCATGACTTGCTGCTCGCCCTCAACCTCCAGAAGGTTGGAAATCAGCTCGTCCACCGGTCTATCGCTGGCGCCTTGTACTTCACTCACATAATGCCCCACAACATTGGCAACCTTAGAGGCCATATCTGGCGTGGCAACTTTACCAGTCAGATACAGCTGACCATTTAAAGACTCAATATTTATCGCCTCATCAGGGAACATGCGATCAACAAAGCTCTGCAGCGAGCGGTAATCATTAGTGACATGCACATCAATCGTATCAATGACATTGCCGCGGTCATCCAGCGCGATAATATTGGTATCACCAAGACGCATCCCGACCACATAAAGCCTATCCGCCTGCACGACTTGAACGCGCACAACAGAGGAATCCGCAACCATAACATCGGACACAGCGCCCGGAAGCGTTACGATCTCGGCCTTGCCCAAAATAATCTCGACCGGAGCGCGCAGCTCATCCTTGGCAGACAAAGAGACAAGATCGCCTTTCGCCGCCCACGCCCCGACAGCCGGCAACACCCCGAACAGGGCAACCAGCGCACATAGGACCAACAAAGGGCGCGCAGCAAAAGCTTTTTTTACATTCATAATCATGTCTTGATCTTTCAGTTTGGTTGGATTTTTGAAGAACTGAAAAATGAAATTAGGAGTGGATAAACGTCAATTAATTCGAAGGCACGACTTGCACCGCGCCACCACTATAGATTCGCACATTATCACTTTGAATGCCAGACTCATTTTTTAGTTTTTCGTAACGCGCCATAATTTCATCATCTGCCGTGGTCAAACGCGCATCCGAAGTAACAGGCCATTGACGGTTAATTGGCGCCTCGTCCCCGACACCGCGAAGCACCAGCGTTAAAGATCCCATTTGATCGGCCAGAATAATTTTCTCGGCCTCTTCCATACTCAGCGCAAGCGTGACGGTCTTACCGACCTTTATGCTTTCATCTTCAGCGGCGCGTTGCGCGCTTTGATCAATCGCCAGCACTTTTACATTTTCCAGAATTGTTTCCACTGCGGTTCTGTTCAGGCTTTGTCGGACGAGCTCCTCCAACAGCGGGTTCCCCGAAACATCAATCGAATGTTGATACGTCAAAACCACATCGACAAAATCACCGGGCGCCACAAATCCGGCCACCATGGTTGTTGCCGACACATCAATCGAGACTGCACGCTGCCCGGGCTCCAGCGAGGCGGCAACCAGATTGCCCTTGCTCTGCCCCAGCAGATAAGACGCCATCACTGGCTCGCCCTCTGCAATATCGCGGCGCAAGCGCCCCTCTAAGGCCTCTACCGGTGTCTGATCTTCCTTACGCACAACCGCGCCTGCAAAGAGATTGTTTTTCGGCCAGATTTGCCATTTCAGATCCCCCTCTTCCAACTCGCGCCCGATACGTAAATCTTTGGCAGCGATCAAAATTTCGGATTTGGGCTCTTCCTGAACGGCCACAACCTCTTCTTGCTGACCACCCAGCATCATCTGCACGAGCACAGCCATTAAAACGGCCACGACAACAGCTCCGATCAAAACTATAACGACATTCTTATTCATGAATCATTTTTCCGTAATTTAGATATGCGCAAAGATTTTTGGTGAAACGCAGAAAGAGAGGGATTTGGATTTATTCGTTTACTAAAGCTCTCTAATACTATCATGACGCGGCAATATTAAAAAACGATGAATTTTACATTGCCTTTTATATACCGAACGCCGCGGCCAGATTGGTAAAAGACAAGTATCCGGCAACATAGAACCCATAAGCCGCGCCGATGGCGATTGCGATGCCGTAAGGCACCTTATTCTTTCCCGCCTGTAACTGCGCGGGCCAGGTCCCCTCCTTCGGGGCTTTAAACGGTTTGTTCTTTTTAATATAAAGCGCCGCAACGCCGAGCACAGCCCCTATCAGGGTCATGACAAATAGGAACAGCGGCAAGGGCGCGAGCCCCAGCCAAAGCGCATACGCGCTCGCCAGCTTGGAATCCGCCGCGCCCATAATATTAAAGTAAAACATCGCCGCGCTGATCGCAAAAATAAGCGCGGCCGCGCCCAGATGCGACCACAGAGAGGCAAAAATATTATCTTGAATGCCCAGTGCCCACATCAGCACATAACAAAGCGGAAACGCACCCAGAATAAGAGCGCTATACAGATTGGGAATAGTCATCCCGCGCAAATCGGATAATCCGGCGAGAATGCCAATGCCAAGCACAGCGAATATAAAGATGAGAAATAAAGTGAGAGCGATCATATTAAATTATCTTAAAAAATTTCAGCAAGCAAAAAGCCCGCCATTAATAGCGGGCTTTTATTATTAACTAAGCAGGATTACCCGGCTCTATCGCCACGACCTTCTACTTCGACAGCTCCAATTTCATCAGACATTCCATAGAACATCTCTTTTAAACTGTCACCCATTGTAAAGACAACGGCAGCAATTGCCAGAGCAATACCGGCGGCGATCAGGCCGTATTCGATGGCTGTCGCGCCGTCTTCGTTTTTCAGGTATGCTTCTCTGAATGCGAATAATTTTTTCATTTTAGTTTCTCCTAATAAAGTTTGACAAGTTTTGTACAATTCCGGTTAAAACCCATGCCTCACATTTTTTGTTTTTATGTATGAAGCTCCCAACCGTTATTCTTAATCATACCAACTATTTCTTTAATGAGAAGTTAAAAAATCAGTCGGTTACTATGAAAAAACAAGTATTTTACGATCTTTTATTTAGCTAAAATTTTATCCAAATTTTCATTACTTGAATTTACGTAATAAAAGCCTAAAATTTTTATTCTTTTATGTGTAACGTAGACAATTCACGGGCAATTTTCTCGAACGCCGCTTCAAGATCTTGCTGCCCCGGCGCGTCATAATACTGATCTTCGCTGGTGGCGCAGCGCTTATAATATCCTTTCGTTGTATTATTAATACCGGACGAAAAAGTAACGGTATATATAAGCACGCCCATTTTCTTGAGGTTTTCGCAAGTCTCCTCGAAACGTCTATTATATGTACCAACACCGTAATTATTATTACTGGTATCCCAAAAGGATGAATAAGTGCCGTTACGGGTATTATCACCATCGGTCATCATAACAATGGCCTTCTTCCAATACTCACTGTCCCATGGCTTACCCTCTGTAAATGGCTCTGCCGGAGAGAGCACGCGGCCACCCCATAGCATGCCGATATTCCCGAGGGTATTGCCGTGCGGATACATGACGTTGTAGTCATTTGGATCAACCTGAGAAAGCAAATAGTCGCGGTCACTATTGATCGGAACCATCTGCGCGTATGGACAGCTTTCATTCGGACGGCTGGCTTTAGAATATTGATAGCCACAGACCTCCTCTGTACGAAAACAATAACCATACCATTCTAAGGTACAGACCTCGCGGCACCCATAACTCACATTACCGTACTGATAAATATCGAATGGCCCCTCATATTCTTCATCGCCATCGGCTAGATCGGGAAAAACGTCGTAAGGATAGGAATCGTTATCCCCGCGCGCAGGGTTCCAGCCATGACCGTCCCAATTGGACCCCGATCTCCAGAGTTGCCCGTAGCTACCATCTTCATAAATAGCATTTTCATTGTAATTGGTGCCGTTATGTTCCAGCACACACCCATACCAACCATTACTTGCATTATGATTATTGGTTACGGATACATCATGCGGTAAATTGACGAAGACCGTGCCATCGTTATATTGCGTGCCATTGGGATTTTTACCCAGACCGTAACTGCCCACGCGCACCGAATTGCTGTATGGCACCAAGCCAATACGCACAAATTCGTCCCGCGTAGCATTATCGAACATAATATTGATGAAACTCTGCGAAGCCCGTTTTAGGGAGGTGATATTGTTGTTCGTGCTCATCGAACCTGTATTATCCAAAACCAACACAACCTCTATGCCCTGCACCTTGCGGGCAACGATGGTTTTGACTTCCATGTTAATCTTATGGATCCCGAGAATTTTAACAAAAGACGTATTGTAACTCGCAATGCCCGTTACGCGTACCTCATCACCCACAATATCAACGATAGGCTTGACCCAAGTTCCAACCTTTTCCTCTGGATAATTCTGTTCAAAGAATTTTTTTATCCGCTCCTCAATCTCATTTTCATTCGTAGATTCTGCTGCACCTGCAAGCGCTGCGGCATCAATGGCTTGCGCAAGACGTTGCTGCACCAAATACGCCATAGCGTAATCCAATGCAAATCCTACCGAACCGACAATTAACGGTGCCATACAGGCAAACATAATCGCGATCGCCCCCGAATGGTTACGGATATAGCGTTTTATAAGACCGGTTGCTTCCGGCATATACATTAAACCCAACATCATTACTTACCCCTTTCCTGTTTGCAGGAAAATACATCTATGAAGAACATCCGGGCGCGCCGTCTTTGCACACAACGGAGCTTCTTCGCCCCCTTGCAAACGCAACCTCTTGCATAGGAATTTGATCAACAACGAAACCGGCAAAAATCGGCTCGTACAAATATTCGGACACCACCATTACAACGCCGCTCCCGGCCGCGGCTAGCGGCAAAACACGTTCGATAATCTGGTTTTGCGGCGTGGCGGTCATATTTCTGGTTTCTTGCCACACAATTTCGGCCTCGTCATCGGATGGAAAGCGCACACTAATAATATCAAAGGCCAGATTGGTATCATCATAGGGCAGCAGCGCCAGCGTACCCGCATTAATCGCCTCGCTGATCCCGCCTGCATCTACACTAACCTCGCGCGTTATAAGATCGGCGACAACTTGCGAGGCACGAATGGTTTTTTGATTACATATGATACCGCGCCCCATATCCAGCACGCCCAGCAGCAAAACCAACAAAACCGGAAATACAAAAGCAGCCTCCACCGCGGCGACACCATCTTCACTGCGGCGGTAATTGGAGGCCATGAGTTTGAGCTTTTCAAAAACGTTCATTCTACGCGCCCCCGTCCAGTGCCACTTCCTCGGAAAAGTCATAGGGCTCGGATTGTAAAACAATGGTCGACATAAACATGCGCGAGCTATCGGCTCCCCAGAGCATTTGCCCAACCAACGGTGTAAAAGAGGTATAGGTATAAGCAACACGGATCATTATTTTTTCGCTTGATCCTCCCAGTGCAAACCCGTCGGTTTGCATGTCTCCATTTTGATCAAATTGCGGTTGCATATTTTCGTAGTCCGAGAAACTTTCCATGACTCTGGCCTCGATCACAATATCCTCGCACCTGATTAATACAGGTGCATGGTCGCACAACTTGGCACGGAAATCGCCCTCAAGATCGGCAGTGCCGCTTTGTTGCAATTGCCCCGTCTTAACGACACGGGCAGCGCGCGTTGTTGCCCCCTCCAGCATACTCTCCGAGGCAAACATAAGCGACAATTCAATAATGCCGAGTGACAATAATAAATAAGGCATCGCCAGAAAGGCAAACTCAATTGCCGTGGCGCCGTCGCGGTTCTTACCCCATTTTCCCATGCATTTTATCATTATTTATATTTAATTTTTCTTATATTTTACCCACAAAAAAGCACGTCCAACCTATCGCCTTATTTTTAATCATCCAGGATCAAAAAATCGGCACGGACATGCTCTCACTTACCATTATTACAGAGAATAGGTAACAAACCCTTAAAAATCCATACAATTGGATCTATTACCCTTATTGCCCGGGACGATCTTTCGGGGCCGGACTTAAATTTTCCTGTTGCACGGGAAAGCCATGCGGGTCGAGCGGCAAGTTACCTGTCACTTCCTGCCCCCACCGCTCCACAAGCTCCTGCTGGCGTTTTTGAATTGATTTTTGGCGGGCTTGGGCGCGCTGGTAAATCGTGGCCGTCACAATCCCTGTCATGGCCCAATTAATAATATACCCAACGGCCGCGGCCGACCACATAACAACAATAGCAAACGGGTCAGTAACAATTTCCGCACTTTTTGCAAAACTATGATCTGTCGTCCAGAGCTCAAACAAAAATGGCGAGCACCCTGCCAAATTCATGGCTCCGACAGTTAACACCTTATTCTTACCACGCGTTCTGTCAGCAAAGATCGCGAACGGTGTCGGAATCATTCCGATTAAAAGCAAAAAAGTAGAAGGCAATAACACGGCAGCCGTCAAAACCCCTGCTATCAGCAGAATTTGACCGCGCCAACCCATATTTTTCTTAACTTTTTTCTTCTTGGCCATTGTAAATTTCCGCCCACCCTTTAATTAGCTTCTTATATTAGAATAACGCATTATCGGAAAAATACAAAAACGCTACGAAAAGTATTACAATCCCGGCAACAATACTGGATATGAGGGCTGCGGCCTCCTGCCCTGTTGCCAAGCCAAATGTCGAGCGGTCAAGCAACCGTGATTCCAGTCGCAATCCTTCATTACGCAAATCATCATATTCTTTCATGGCGCCTCTGAAGGCGGCAAAATCCTTCTGCTGAACGTCCGGATTTTCCAACAGGCCGGCCATCCTTATCAAATCACCTTCCTGTGCAAATTTTTCGACACTGCTCTTTAACTTATCGCGTATCGTGCGGTCATGATATCGTTTATAAACGACCCCCAACTGTCCCGCGATCGCCTGACCAATGCCGGGAAAATAAGGCAATTGCGCGCGGCGTTGAATTGCAGCAAAAACCGCAAGATTGGCCAAAACCTTCTTATAATGTTCTGCGGCATTTAAATCAGGAAGGTAATTATCAATGGCTTTGCTGTCTTTAACCGAGATAAAAGCGGCAATATGCCTATCTATAAATAGGCCTGATCCTTTCCCGTTTTGACACATATCCTCATAAGCGCCCAATAGATCCTCAGGCGATAAAACATAGTAATTTTTAACTTTATCACTCATGCAGCGCGCTTCGGGATTGAGTATATATAAACACCGCTCAAGACCAAACCCCATGTTTTTCTGCTTTACAAACATCCGGCAGTTATCAAATTTTGAAACCAAAGCACCAATATCGACATTCGGATTGGTTTGCGCCTTAACCCATTGCAAAACAACATTATGCGAGAACATATCGGCAAAGACATTCAAATCGGTTTTGTTAACAATCGACTCAGCCAGCGCAGACCCAACTCCATCGGGATTAAAACGCAACCCGCGAAAACGAATGGGAGCCTCTTTATCAATAGCCATAGAAATATACGTTACAAGCAAGTCGTCATAGCTGGAAACCTCTCCGGACCCCTTCAAAAGATCGGCGTAAGTTTCTATTCGCTCGAACAATTCAGGGCGCTCAATTGCGCGGTTTATCCAGTTTTTCAACTCTCCGTCTTCCAGAATTCGTTTTACCTCTCCAGGATTTTGCTCGAAATCCATAGCCAGAAGCGTAGGTTGAAAATATTTTTTATGATTAAATATAATGGGTCTGGGCGCGACTATTTTACGGACCGCCTGCTTC
>CAXBAL010000046.1:0-11024 GCA_963973475.1 uncultured Micavibrio sp. | reverse complement strand
CCATCAACCAGATGCATTTTATCCGCGCCCTCAATAGGGTTTTCACCGGCAGTGTAGACATCGGCGATAATCACGCTATCGGCATCATTGAAACAGGTGCAAAATCCTTCGAACAAATCATGCAGGCGGGAATAGCGGTGCGGTTGCATCACCGCTATCACGCGCCCTTTGGTTTCTGTGAGCGCCTTACGTGCGGTTTTTAAAACGGTTTCGATCTCGGTCGGGTGATGGGCGTAATCATCAATGATGGTGATGCCTTTGACCTGCCCCGTTTGGGTGAAGCGGCGTTTGACGCCTGTGAAATTCTCAAGCCCCTTACGCATCAAAGCAGGCGCAACGCCCATTTCAGCGGCAATACCAAGCGCGGAGAGACAATTCAATACGTTATGTTCGCCGAGCGCGGGCAAGAATACATCGCTGAGCTCCAACGGCTCACCACCATTCAGGCGCGCAGCAATGGTGAGATCAAAGGTCGAGCCTTCGAGCGTAATGCGCACATTGGTGGCGCGGATATCGGCCTGCGGGTTAAAGCCGTAGGTGATGACCTTGCGGTCGGTGATCTCGGAGATCAGACTTTGTACCTCGGGGTGGTCAATGCAGAGCACGGCAAAGCCGTAGAACGGCAGATTATGGATGAACTGGCGGTAAGCAAGCTTGACGTTTTCGAAGCTGCCGTAATGATCCAGATGCTCGGGGTCGATATTGGTGATGATGGCGACTGTCGCGGGCAAGCGGGTAAAGGTGCCGTCACTTTCATCGGCCTCGACCACCATCCAGTCAGAACCGCCCATGCGGGTGTTGGTGCCATATGCGTTGACGATGCCGCCATTGATAACAGTGGGATCAAATCCGGCAGTTTCCATCATGTGGCCAACCATTGAAGTCGTGGTGGTTTTGCCGTGCGTACCGGCCACGGCCACGGCGCGTTTCAGGCGCATCAACTCGGCCAGCATTTCGGCGCGGCGCACGATAGGGATTTTGGCTTTACGCGCGGCCTCTAACTCGGGGTTGTCTTTTTTGATGGCGGAGGAAATGACCACAGCGGCGCAATGTTCGCCGTTCGGGGCTTTGATGTTGCCAGCTTCATGGCCGATAAAGACTTTCATGCCTTGCGCCTGCAAGCGTTTAACATTGGCGCTTTCGGCCATGTCGGAGCCTTGCACTTGATAGCCGAGTGAATGCAAAACCTCAGCAATGCCGCTCATACCGATGCCGCCAATGCCGACAAAATGGAGAACTCCGATGTCCAGACTCATTGCTTTCATTTTAATTCCTTTATCTCAATCGTCTTCCACTTAAAGAAGCCGCGCGTTGCGATGCACGCATTAATCATATTTGCGACAATAAAACCAAACTGATTGGCAATAACCGCCGTTATTGCGGCCAGAATAACCGAGACGATTAAAAATAAAAACCCCTTACGGTTTTGTTCTGTAATCAGCCATGTCCCGTAAAAACCTATCAGCATGGATAACCAGTCCAGCCCGTAATACGTTTGAAAGGAATCCATGATGACGTCCGGCATTATTTTTTAACTCCACCCGCTCGCAATGGCGGTGACCAGATTACCGAGCTTACGGGCGGCGTCGGGTTTGCCGCAGCTCCTTGCATTTTCGGCGGCTTTGAACAGAACTTCGGGGTTATGCAGGAAAGTCTCGATCCGCGCCAACAATGTTTCGGGCGTAAAGCCGCCTTCGGCCATCACCCATGCGCCGCCCGCGTCAGCAACTGCATCGGCGTTCATTTTTTGTTGGTTGTCGCGGTGAACCTCCATCGGCACAAAGATTGCGGGGCGTCCGGCGACGGTGACTTCGGCGACCGTGCTGGCGCCTGATCGTGCAATGACCAGATGCGCTTTGCCCAATTGTTCCGGGACGTCTTGGAAGAATGTTTTCAGCTCGGCATTAATACCGGCTTCTTCATAGGCGGTCTTGACGCCTTCCAGATCTTCCTCGCGGCATTGTTGAATTATGCGCAGGCGTTTGCGGTAATCGGCGTCCAGCATGGACAGCGCTTTTGGGACCACATCGCTTAAGATTTTTGCGCCCAGTGAGCCGCCGAAAATGAGTATGCGGAGCTCACCATCGGGTTTAGGGGTCGGGTATGGCTGGGTGTAGAGCGATGCGATTTCTGGGCGCACAGGGTTTCCGGTGATGATGGAGCGGATGCGCTCGCTTTGTTCCAAGCCTGCCACTTCGTGCATGGATAGCGCGATGCGCTCGGCTTTGGCGGCCAACATGTCATTGGCGCGGCCAATCACGGCGTTGGCTTCGTGGATGATCGTCGGGATGCCCATTTTCTGCGCGGCGTAGACGGCGGGGATGGACGGATATCCGCCAAAGCCGACCACAAGAACAGGTTTCATGCGGCGCAGGATTTTAACAGCCTTCAAGATGCCAAGACCAAGCGCTGTTGCGCCTTTAACCTTGCCCGATAGCCCTGCCCCAAGTGTTCCGGCTTTCACCACGTGCATCGGCATACCTTCGAACAGGCTGGAGAATTTCTCGCCCCTTGTGTCGGTTACGACCTCGACACGGTAGCCGCGGGAGAGCAGATCATGGCCGAGCGCGCGGGCCGGGGTCATGTGACCGCCCGTTCCGCCTGCGCTCAGGATTATAAGGGGGGCTTTGTCGCTCATGTTACCTCTACCGTGGGGGTGTTTTTTATTTTTTTACGGCTGAAGCTGGATAGCCCGCCTTTGGAGATACTGGCGCGAACCTCTTTGCGCGTCAAGGCCATAACCATGCCCATCGACAAACAGACAGAGAGCATGGAAGAGCCGCCATAGCTCATAAATGGTAGTGTCATACCCTTGGCGGGAAGAAGATGCAGGCTGGAGCCCATATGCACGAAGGCTTGCAGGCCGAACATCGCTAACAAGCCACCAGCGGCCAGCAGTGCAAACATATCTTGGGTTTCCATTAGGCGCGTAAAGCCGCGGTAGAGCACGAAGAATAGCGCGCCGACAATAATAAGAACGGCGAAAAAGCCCATTTCCTCGCCCGCAACGGAGAAGATGAAATCGGCATGGGCGTCGGGGAGCAGGAGCTTAATCTCGCCCTGCCCAGGCCCTGTGCCGATGAGGCCGCCATTTTGGAAGGCTTCGAGCGAGCGTTCCACTTGGTAATTGTCACCGCTGGATGGGTCTAGGAAACGGTCGATACGGCTCTGGACGTGGTGGAAGCTGAAATAGGCGACCACAAGACTGAGCGCGCCTAGCCCGACAAGGCCAAACACCCAGCGGAACGGGAAGCCGACCAGAAAAATCTGGGTCATGAAAATGGCTGTTAGCACTACGGCCATGCCTAGATCTGGCTGGGCGAGCAGGAGCGTCATCGCCAGCACATAGAGTCCGATAGCAACTTTATAGCCCGATCTATTCGGATTTTGGCTACTCATGCTTTCTTTTTGGCGCGCCATGAACCACGCGGCCATCACGGCAAAACCGGGCTTGATAAATTCACTGGGTTGCAGGGAAAAGCCGGGCAGATGCAGCCAACGCTGCGCGCCCTTAATCTCGATCCCGACCAGCAGAACCAACACCATCGCCGCAATGCCGCCGACATAGATTAAACTCGATAGTCGCCAGATTTGGCGTTTGGAAAGCATGGAAACGCCGATCATCATCAAGGCGGCGGGGATCAGAATGACCACATGGCGGGTCAGGAAATAAAAATCGCTGAGGCCCAGATGCGCCGCCACTGGCGGACTGGCGGTCGTAACCAGCACGATGCCGATGGCGATCAGTAAGAACAGCGCGGCCATCATCGGGCGGTCAACGGTCCACCACCATTGGCCGAGAAATGATCGATCCGTGCGGGAGAACAGCATCTACGCGCCCCCGTCTTCCAGAAGGGCGTCCACCAGCGCGGTGAAGGTATCGCCACGTTCTTCGAAGGATTTGAACTGGTCGTAGGACGCGCAGGCAGGCGATAATAAAACACATCCCGCCCCGCCCGGTTGGCCGCGTTGATCTTGCGCCATTTGATGCGCGGCCTTTACGGCCTTATCCAACGTGCCGCATTTAACATGCTCAACGCCATATTGATCGAGCCAGCGGGCGAAATCATCGCTCGCCTCGCCTATCAAGAAGGCGTGCTTGATGCTGTCTTTGTAGATTTCCAGACCATTTAGCCCGCCTTCTTTGGCTTTGCCGCCGACAATCCAGTAAATATTGTGATTGCAGGCCAGCGCCTTTCCGGCGGCTTCGGCATTGGTGGCCTTGCTGTCGTTAATGTAAGGCACGCCGTTGATGACGCGCACGGGATATTGGCGGTGCGGCAAGCCGGGATAGGATTTAATGGCTTCGATTATGCACTCACTTTCCAAGTCAAGCGCTCTGGCCACGGCATAGGCGGCGGCGGCGTTTTGCTTGTTATGCGCGCCGTGCAATTTGGTGATGTTATTCAGGGAGCCGATTTCGGTGCCCTCTTCCATCAGTTTTCCGCCGATGGCCGTGACGCCGTTTTCCATTTCTTTTTGGATGGAGACAGGAATGACTTTGCGCTGTGCGTTTTCACTCAGGCGGTTATAAATGGCGGTGCAGTATTCATCATCTACGCCGATGATAGCGGCAATCCCCTCGCCCTTGAAGATGCTTTCCTTGATGGAGGCATATTCGTCAATCGTGCCGTGGCGGTCGATATGGTCGGGGGTGAGGTTTAATATCACACCGATATCGGGGGACAAGGTGGTGCATAGATCGAGCTGGAACGAGGAGAGCTCCAACACCACCACGCCGTCTTTTTTCGGCGGCAATTTCATATCCAATACGGGAAGGCCGATGTTGCCAGCCAGCATAGCTTTTTTGCCGCAATTGTTCAGGATATGGGTGATCAGTGTTGTTGTGGTGGATTTGCCGTTGGTGCCCGTGAGCGCGATAATCGGGCGATCAGGATTGGAGCGGTAGAATATCTCTATATCGCCCAATATCGGCACGTTTAATGCGCGGGCGCGTTCAATGGCGGAATGGGGCGCGGGGTGATTAAGGGGCACGCCGGGTGCCACGATTAAAACGTCACATTGGCTCAGAACATCTTTGGAAAATTCGGTTATTTGTGCGCCTGCTTTTTCGCCCTTGGCACGCCCCTCTTCCTTATCATCCCAGCCATAAATAGCGGAGGCGCCAGCGCGCTTGAATGCCTTTATCGTGGACAGACCCGTGGCACCAAGGCCCAGCACGGCAATAGTTTTACGCTCTAGCGTTTCAAGGTAAGGAGTAACATCAATCATCGCAATTTCAAGGTCGCAAGCCCGATTAACGCCAATATCACGGCGATAATCCAGAAACGAATAACAATCGTGGGTTCCGACCAGCCTTTCTTCTCAAAATGGTGGTGCAGCGGTGCCATCGCAAAAACGCGCTTTCCCGTTAACTTAAATGATACCACCTGCACAATAACAGATACAGTTTCCAGCACAAATAAACCACCGATAATCGCGAGCACCAATTCGTGTTTGGTCATGATCGCGATGGAGCCGAGAACGCCGCCCAGAGCGAGCGAGCCTGTATCGCCCATAAACACCATTGCAGGCGGAGCGTTATACCACAAAAAGCCCATCGCGCCGCCGATTAGTGCGCCGCAGATGATCGCTAGTTCGCCCGTGCCGGGGACATAGGCGATTTTCAGGTATTCGGCGAAATCAGCGCGGCCAACCAGATAGGCAATCAGTCCGAAACAGGCGGCGGCAATGGCCACAGGGACAATCGCCAAGCCGTCCAGACCATCGGTCAGATTAACCGCGTTGGAGGAGCCGATGATGACGAAAATGACCCAAGGTATAAAGAACCAGCCGATATTGATAAACAAATCCTTGAAGAACGGAATGGCGATATGGGATTGCACATTGTCGGGCAAAGCGTAAACAGAGCCGTAGGCCGCGGCCAAACCGATAATTATCTGGCAGAGCAATTTGAGCTTGCCCGGCAGGCCTTTGGAGTTTTTCTTGGTGAGCTTTAAATAATCATCCCCGAAGCCAATCGCACCGAACCCGACCAGCACCAAAAGTGCGACCCAGACATAGGCATTGGATAAATCCGCCCAAAGCAGGGTAGAAATGGTCACAGAGACCAAAATCATCAACCCGCCCATTGTGGGGGTTCCGGCCTTGCTGGCGTGGGCGACTTCTAGATATTCACGGATATTGCTCGCGCCCGCCTGCTTGGCACGAAGCCAGCGGATGAGCGGCGGGGCCATAATAAAACAGATCACCAACGCGGTCATAATCGCCCCGCCGGTGCGGAAAGTCAGATAACGGAAAAGATTGAAAAACTGAAAATCATCAGCAAGAGGAACAAGTAAATTATACAGCATGGATGCGTCCGCGGGTTTGCTTTTTGTTGGTGTTGACGATGCGCAAGGCATCAAGGGACCTAATCCCCTCCCCGCCCTTTTTCGGGCGCACGGCCAGAAGATCGCCGGGCGAGAGAACATCGAGCACGATTTTCTCTAGTGCGGCGCCGTTCAAGGCACAATTCATAACGTAGTTCATATCCATTATTCGGGCGCGCTCCTTGCTGGCGTAAAGGAATTGCAAATTACCAACTCTATGAGGCACCGACAATCTGGTTTTTTTATGGCTCTCCTTGTCCATTGATATGGCTTCGAAACCATCTTTTGTATCGAATGGATGCATAATCGCCGTGCGGCCTGCACGCCCCATATCGACCATGTTGACGACCTTATATAGATACACCTGCGGTTTTGGCGCACGTTGCACACTGACCGTGACGCCGGGCGTCTTTAAGTGTGACCATAGGATTCTTCCCCCGATATTCATGATTTTCTCTCCTCTTTTAAAATCTGAATGTGTTTCTTTGTCTCCATGACATCGCAGAACGGATAAATCTTGCCCGCGATCTCTTGTCCTTGTTCGTGGCCTTTGCCGGTAATCACCAGCACATCGCCCTTTTGCAGCAGGCCCAGCGCATGTTTGATGGCGTTGCTACGGCCTTCTATATTTAGTATGCCGTCTGCGCCGCCTGCCGCTTGTGCGCGGATAGAGGCCGGATCTTCACTGCGCGGGTTGTCGTCTGTCACAATGGCCGTATCGGCGAATTCCGCCGCCGCCTTGCCCATGAGCGGGCGCTTGCCGGTATCACGGTCACCGCCGCAGCCGAAGATGCAGACTAGCTTGCCCTCGACATGGGGGCGGAGCGCTTTCAGCACCGTTTCAATAGCGTCGGGCGTGTGGGCGTAATCCACGTAAACGCCTGCGCCTTCGGGATGGCCGCCGAGCAACTGCAAACGCCCCGGGACGCTATTGAGACTTTCCAGCGCCTTTACAGCAGCATCGGCGAGCGTTTCATCCTCCCCCAGCACCAAACCAAGGGCGCAAAGGGCGTTATAAGCTTGAAAACGGCCAGCGAGTGGCAGGTTAATACTATAGTGCTTATCAAATAATCCTAATTCCAGCTCTTGGCCATGCGGGACGGAGGTGAGCGATTTTATTGTAATATCCGCGCCTTTTTCGCCGTAGGCCCAAATGCGCAAATCATTGCTCTGCGCTGCCTTTTTAAGCCCTTCGAATTCTTTGATATCGGCGTTCAGCACCGCCAGACCGCCGCGCTCAACTTCCTGCGTGAACAGGCGGGTTTTGGCGGCCAGATATTCGGCCTCGGTTTCGTGGTAATCCATATGATCGCGGGAGAAGCTGGTAAAGCCCGCGGATTTGATGCGCACGCCATCAAGGCGCGCTTGGTCGAGGCCGTGGCTGGAGGCTTCCATCGAGAGATGCTCAATGCCGACATTTTGCAGTAGCTTTAATTCACGGTAGAGCGAGACGGGGTCAGGTGTGGTCATGCCGCCATGCTTTTCGCTCATCACATTGGCGTTGGAGACCTGAATGCCGAGCGTGCCGATACTGGCGCATTTGAAACCAAGCGCCGCCCAGATTTGCTGGGTGAAATAGGCCGTCGAGGTCTTGCCGTTCGTGCCTGTGACGGCGGCGATATAGGCGGGCTGGTCAGCGTAGAACTCAGCGGCGGCCAGCGAGAAAACGCGGCGCGGGTTGTCATCGGTGATTAACTCGACATCGTTTGCGCCTGCGGGAAGCTGTGTGCCAGTTGGGGCGAGAATTGCGCTCGCGCCCTTTTCTATCGCAGCGGCGATAAAATCACGGCCATCGAATTTCGCGCCGGGCAATGCGGCGAACAGGAACCCAGGCCCAACCATGCGGCTATCCAAGGTAAGGCCTTTATATTTATTTACATCAAGGGCGCTCATTAATGGCTCTCCTTTGCGCTGACATATTGCTTGAGCGGGTGAGCGAAATCCTGCTCTTCCGGTTTATAAGCTGGCGGCAGACCGAGGATCGCAGCCATAGAGGATACCGTGCGCGCAACAGGCGGCGCAGCCACCCAGCCGGCGGTCGCATAGCCGTAGCTTTTCTTGTTACCCTTGGGTTCATCCACCATAATCATCACCACATATTTGGGGTCAGAGGCCGGAAAGGCGGCGACGAAAGACGAGATCAGGCGCTTGCGGTCATAACGGCCATTGGCGCCGATCTTCTCCGCTGTCCCTGTTTTTCCGCCAACCTCATAGCCCGGAACATCGGCGTTTCCACCCGTTCCTTCGGTTACAACCAGCCTTAATAATCCGCGCATTTTTAGCGAGGTTTGCGGCGAAATTACGCGGATCGCGCTGTCTATTTCGGGGTTATTTTCGGGCGAATTTGCGGCATCGTCGATCACAAGGCGCGGCTTGACCAATAAGCCGCCATTAACGATAGAGGCCACAGCCGCGCTCATTTGTAGCGGTGTGGTCGCAACACCATGCCCGTAAGACGCGGTGAGCGTATGCACATCGCGCCACGGACTAGGTACCATCGGGCGGCCAATCTCGTTAATCTCGAATTCCATACGCTCCAGCAGACCAAGGTCGCTATAGAACTTACGTAAGGCCTCCGTGCCCACCATTTCACCCATTTTGGCCGAGCCTATATTAGAGGAATACATAAAGACCTCCGGCACGGTCAGGATGCGGTTTTCGGCGTGGTAATCATTGATCGTAAAACGGCCAATCTTGATCGGCTCGCGCGCATCAAATTCATAACCCAGCGCGATTTTATTCAAATCCAGCACGGCGGCGGTGGAGAAGATTTTAAACATCGAGCCAAGCTCGTAGACCCCCAGCGTCAAATTGTTGAACATCTGTTCGGCGCGGATATTGTTCATTTGCGAGGGATCAAAATCAGGTAGCGATACTCCCGCCAATATCTCTCCCGTATTGGCATCCATAATAACGCCAGCCCCTGCTTTGGCTGTGAAGTCTGAGATAGCTTGGGATATTTCGCGGTGCAGGACATGTTGCAGGCGAATATCAAGCGATAGCTTTAAGGGCTTACCCTCACCCAAATGTGTATCGAAACTGCGCTCGACGCCGCCGAGACCGCGATCATCGACATTGGTGTAACCCACGAGATGCGAAGCCAGCGCCCCTTGCGGGTAATAACGGCGCGTTTCATGTTCAAAGCCCAGGCCAGGCTGGCCGAGTTGCAACACGGCATGTTGTTGCTGCGGACTTATATTACGCTCCAGCCAAACGAAGCGGCTTTGCGCTTGCAGCTTTTGCAAAGTTGCGCCGTAATCCAGTGCAGGGAAGATTTTTACAAGCTCGCCCGCCAGCTCTTCGTGCTCCATGATCAGTGCCGGATCGGCGAACAGCGAAGCGCTCGGCAAGGTGGTGGCGAGCAAAACGCCATTGCGATCAACAATATCACCGCGCACGTTTTTTGTCGCGGCAGTATAATCGTAAAATTCTTCTTCCTGCGCCCCATGATCAACGCCGCGCAACACGGACAGATCAAACGCCCGCAGCGCCACAGCGCTATAAGCGATTAAAAAGGCCAACCCAACAATGACGACGCGGCCGCGCGCCTGATTAAGCGCGGTGCTTTTTTCACCTTGCGTGCGGATGGATTTACGAAGATAGGGCGCTTTGAAGATCATTCCCCGCCCCCCAATCGTTGCAGCAAACCGGACATATCATCTTGCGGCGCGGGTGCAGCTTCGGGCGCTGCCTGCTTTTTCGGTTCCGGATGCGGCAGATCAGCGGCAGGCGGCCGCGATGCAGAGATCTTCACTACCGACGGCTTGCGTTTGGGAATAATGCGCAGGCTTTGCGCGGCAATACTTTCGAATGCACCTTCAGGATTAACCACACCATCCCCATCAAAGACCGCCTCGGCCTGATAGGCGGGCAACGCGTCCGGGTCGGGCATGATTTGCTGGGCGCTGGGTGGCACCATGTGGAGATAGTCTTGCGCCAATTGCTCCAGCCTATAAGGGGAATTGAGATGCGCCCATTCGGCCTCCAGCACTTCGATACTTTGGCGCTCACGCTCCAGATCACTTTGCAGTGCGACCAGCGCAGCCTCTTTGCGCTGCACGGTTTGGGAGGTGTGCAGGAGCAACGCGCCGCAACAGGCAATGCCCGCAAAAAGGGCGACATAACGGACTATCACGCGCTTTTTCAAACTCATGAGGCGCCCCCAATTTTCTGTGCGGCGCGTAGTTTGGCGGAGCGGGAGCGCGGGTTTTGCGCAGTCTCGTCATCGCCAGCCTTGAGGGCTTTGCGAGAGAGAAGCGTATATTTCGGCGGCGCGCTTTGATCTTGCAGCGGTGCGTAGCGCGAGACGGACGCCTGCCCGCCGGAAACATCACGCATGAAGTTCTTTACGATGCGGTCTTCCAGAGAATGGAAGGTGACAACAACCAAGCGACCGTCGTCTTTGAGAATATTTTCTGCCGCGCCCAATGCACGCTCAAGCTCGCCAAGCTCGTCATTCACGGCAATGCGGAGCGCTTGAAAGCTGCGCGTAGCGGGGTCAATTTTATCTTTTTTCGAGAATGGCAGCGCACCGCGGATGACATCGGCAAGATCGGCGGTGCGCTCGAAACGCTGTTCGGCTCGGCGCAGAACGATGGCGCGGGCAACGCGGCGGGAATGGCGCTCCTCACCGTATTTATAAATCACATCGGCCAGATCGCCCTCTTCCATTTCATTGACGATATCGGCGGC
>CAXBAL010000045.1:0-11042 GCA_963973475.1 uncultured Micavibrio sp. | reverse complement strand
TACACTGGCGGCCTCGTATACCAGATCCATAAACGGTTTCCGGTAGAGAGCCTCGACTTCTGAGAGTGATATATTTTCTTTTTCCATGGCCGCGATGCTAAGCGGTTCTGACGAATACGTCAATCATTTTGGAATTTCCATCCGCATTTATGATAAAATTATTCGAGCAGGAGAAATGACATGACCAGCCATAAACCGTATTTGCCTTTAGCCCTATTTGCCGCCTTGATATTATGCATGCCTGCACAAGCCGTGAGCGCCCACGATTTCGGTGAGCCGCACACGCATGGCAGGAGCACATCCGAACCTAGCCGCACCGAAATGCGCCGCGAACAAAGAAAATTCGAAGCCGAGAAGAAAGAGCGCACAGAGCGCCTTCAAAAATCCTCACAAGAAAAAACAGCCCCGCCCGCAGAGGCAGCACCCTCCGAAAAACGTCCCACCAATCTGATTTATCGCGGCAAGAAAGCCACCAGCACTGGCAATCGCCTTTGGAATAATTACTGAGTTCAAAACAAAAAACGACGCATGAGAGCGCCGTTTTTATTCACTCAATTGTGATTATAATCAGCCTGTCAAAGCGCGGCGGATGACGTCTGTATCCTGAGCGATCTGCGCATCATCTGCAATTAACTCTTCGACCTTACGCACGGCATGCATCACGGTTGTGTGATCGCGGCCACCGAATTTACGGCCAATTTCCGGCAAGGAGCGTGATGTTAGCTGCTTCGCCAAATACATCGCAATCTGGCGCGGGCGGGCGACATTGCGGGCACGGCGGGATGAATGCATATCGCTGAGGCGCAGGTTGAAATGCTCGGCCACTTTGCGCTGGATCTCGTCGATCGTAATGCGGCGGTCATGGGCGCGGAGCAAATCTTGCAAAACTTCCTGTGTGCTCTCCAAAGTGATCTCTTGAGAGGCCACATCGGCATGCGCAACGATACGGTTCAGCGCACCTTCCATCTCGCGGATGTTAGATGTGACTTTCAAAGCCAGAAATTCCAGAACGCTGTCAGGCACATTGGCCTCGAGCTGGGCGCGTTTGGATTGCAAAATACCAAGGCGCAGATCATAGGTCGTCGGATGAATATCGGCCACCAAACCCCAGGCAAGGCGTGAACGCAAACGCTCGTCAATACCGGTCAAATCGGATGGTGATTTATCGGCGGAGATAATAATTTGCTTGTTCTGGTCAACCAGCGCGTTGAAGGTGTGGAAGAATTCTTCCTGCGTGGATTCTTTACCGGCGATGAACTGGACATCATCCATCATCAAAACATCAACCGAGCGGAAAACTTCTTTGAAATTGATGGTCTCGTTGGCGCGCAAGGCACGCACAAACTGGTACATGAATTTTTCGGCAGAGAGATACATAACCGTCTTTTCAGGGGTTTGTTCTTTAATCTGATGCGCAATCGCATGCATCAAATGCGTTTTACCAAGGCCAACGCCGCCATATATAAAGAGCGGGTTAAACGGAACGCTGTCAGTTTCAACAACGCGGCGCGCGGCAGCATGAGCCAGAGCGTTCGGCTTACCAACCACAAAATTCTCGAATTTAAAGCGGGCATCAAGCGGGGAGGAAATTTCCTCAATCTCGCGCTTAAGGTTTTCATTGGCGGATGATTTTTTGGCCAATGTCTGGACTTCGCCGTCCATTTCAAAATCATCAATAATGGCGTTTTGTACCACAACGATTTGAAGGCGCTTAACCTCTTCATTCACCTGACGGCACATTTCCAAAATACGCTCGGCATAGTGGTTTTGAATCCAGTCGCGCATAAAACGTGGAGGAACGGAAACTTCCATCGTGCCGTGATAATAGGCCTGAAGAACCAATGGCTTCAACCAGCTACGAAAGATCGCTTCACCAAACTCCTGACGCATATCGGAATGAATCTGTTTCCACAAATCCATAATTTCCTTGGTCGGCTTTAATGGGGCTGCTGAATAATCGGCACCTTCACTGGACACTGACTTTTCAACAACTGCGGTCTTTCCCCCGGTTTCTGACATAATATAACTCTCCACTTCAATAGATTAACTTTAAACCAAACCCCAATTTACGCGGGCAAATTACCCGAAATTAAACAAAAAGCAGGGGTTTGCGAACTCACAGAGTTCACAGCATTTTGTTCTTATACTTTTTTTTATTACGGTCTTAATTGAGCGCTGAAAATTTCCCCAACAACGCTTTTAAAGACCTCAAAAGGAATACCACTACGCATGACATGCACCTAAATATTCCGGACAAGCGAAGACAAGAAATAATCTCGATTACTGTCTTGTTCGTCTGAAGTGAGATCAACTTACACCAAAGATTTGCAAACATGCAATGAGAATAAATAGGGAACATGAAAAAAAATAATAATAATATCAGTGCTTTATTTTGGAAGCACTTGAGGCCCCTGGAAAATTACTTTCAAGGGACCATGGCTACTTTACAGATAAATTTTATTATTTGAGCGTTACTTAATTCGCGCTCTGACGCTTATTTTAAAGCTTTAATTCTCGCTGACAAACGAGAGATTTTGCGAGACGCTGTGTTCTTATGGAACAGGCCTTTTGACACGCCGCGAAGAATTTCAGGCTGCGCTTGCTGAAGGGCAACTTCGGCATCTTTTGCATTACCGTCTTGTAACGCCATTTCAACTTTCTTGATGAAAGTACGGATACGGCTCGTACGGTTTGTGTTGATAACGGCACGCGCTTCATTTCTGCGCATACGTTTTTTAGAAGATGCATGATTTGCCATTTTAAAAGTCTTCCTTCTTACTTCTTACAAATTTCTGTTTCGAACATTCAAAGATCTGCCACAACGGCGATTCTTCTTGTTTTCGTTATTCCAAAGATCGAAGAGGTATACGCGGGATACAGGCCGCTTGTCAAGTATTTCGTGGATAAAATAAAAAAAGTTTTTTCGCTGTTTCGCCTTGATTTCTAAAATGGGCAAAAGAATCATAATGTTAATGAAAAGCCTAATGAAAAGCTTTTTATCGGGGCTGAACGGTCATGCGTAAAAACGAATCATTTTGCTCGCTTTCAAAATTCAGAGATAAATGTTCTTCCCCGCGCATATAGTTGTCTTGCGAGGCCATAACCCAACCCAATTGCGGCAAAGACCGGCGGTAATAGTCACGAACGTCCATAACGCTTGCGCCTTCAATTTTCGCAACCATCTCTATAATACGCCCCTCAGGCTTATCAAAGACGAGCGTATAATCCTCCAGCTCGCTCAAGCCAGGCATAACGGGTACATCTTGCAAGGTTTCAAAGAACAAGGTTCCGTCCGCGCGCTGGGCCACCGGTATGGCATCGTTAGCCGAGGCAGGCACCCCGCCCAAGACCACTATGGCCGCCACAAGATATATAATTATCAAACGCATGTTTACTCCTTGACTTTATGCATAGCCTAGTTTTGCCGCACAGGGCAATAAAATGTTGAACGGCCATTCTGCACGATTCTTTGTACACCGCCGCTTGTAACTATATCACAGCTGCAATCCGGGCAGGGTTTCCCTTTGCGGTCATAAACACCGAACATATGCTGAAAATATCCTAGCGAGCCATCTGTCTGGCGATAATCTTTTAAGGTAGAGCCGCCCGCCTCTATCGCCTTTACAAGAACCGCGCGTACGGCCTGCGCCAATGCCTCGACATCCGCTTTTTTCAAATGGCATGCAAGCGTGGCCGGATCAATACCCGCCATATAAAGCGCTTCACAGGCGTAAATATTCCCAACGCCCGCCACAACACTTTGATCCAATAGCGCGGCCTTAATATTGGTTTTCTTGCCTTTTAAGGCCGCGGCCAAAACATCGCCGTTAAAGCTGTTACCCAAAGGCTCGGGCCCCATCTTATTGAAAGGGGCGCTTGTATCCAGATCGCTTTGACGCTCCAGCTTCATAAAGCCAAAGCGCCTAGGATCATTAAACACGATAACGGCGCCGTCCTGCATTTCCAAGACTACATGATCGTGTTTCAGGCGCTCATGACGCTCATCATCTCCAGCTCTATAGATGCGGACGCGGCCCGACATGCCCAGATGCCAGATCAGGCAATATTCGTTATCCAGATCAACCAATAAATATTTACCGCGCCGCCTGGTGGCTGTTACGGCTGCTCCGTCCAGGACTGCACAGAAATTCGCACTAAAAGGGTAGCGCAAAGCCGGCGCGAAGAGATTACATTCTGCAATTACATTGCCACTTAACACAGGCTCCAGCCCGCGCCGTACAATTTCAACTTCCGGTAATTCTGGCATTTTGAAATCTTATCCCGTCTTTATAGTATGTGTGGGATATATATAGGTCACTAACGCTGCGGGCTCCACTCTATATATTCATCCTGCACTCCCATTCTGACAAAAATCGGGTGCACCTGATCGCGGTGCCCTTCTTTAATATGGGGCACCCATAAAATATTTCCGTCCGCAGGTTTGCGCAGAACAATAATGTTATAAGGGCGATAGGTGAGCGGCGCTATATTCGCCCCCTCGACTTTAGGGGGGCGGTCATAGGAGGGCTGCATTCGCATAATTCCATTTTCGGCATCATATGTATAGGTGCCTTTAACCACCAATCTTTCAAACCCAATGGCGTCCATATAAAGCACCATATCAAAATTCTCATCGCCATCCAGCGTAAGAGTGCCTGTAACCGCGCCGTATTTCGTCCGCCAGCTCCCTTGCATTTGCCCCAAGCTCGCTTTATTCAATCGGAGCTGGTTACGGGCGGCCTGTGTTCCTGCCTGATTACTCTGCCCAACAACAGGCGGCCCATCCTCACTGACAGTGCGAACAGTATCGGAATTGCCGGCATCACCCACAAATTTGACATAGCCTAAATAAAGTACAGCGACAAAAGCTGCCACGCCGGCGGCCAATACAAACACACCTATCAAACTTTGCGCCGGGTTTTTATTACGCCGCGTCCTTTTGGCCGGTTTTTTAACGGAAGGCTTTGCTTTGGCGGGGCGCGGTTTGTCGGTCATCAAGATTCTCCATTAGATACATTATTATCTTAGCAAGAATTGAGCGTTGGCAAAACAAGCAAAAGAAAAAGCCGGCTCTTGGGGAAAAGCCGGCTTCTAGGTTTACGTGTGTGGGGATTCATCAAGAGAAGTAAAATATGTAATTTACGTACTCTTATGCATTTTATATGGCACCCCCGCATGCCCTGTCAACTAAAAAATACATTTATTCGCACATTAATGTTATTTTTTAATACAAGTTTACATTTTTAGCTGGACAAGCGGCAGGCAGATGGTTTAGAAATACGAAAAATAGGAATAAAATAGTCAAGACAGGATTTACACTCATGCCCACACTTGAACAAATACGCGCCGCCCGTGCCCTGTTAGGATGGAGCCAATCCGACCTAGCCGAAAGAGCCGGCCTGTCACAAACAGGGATTGCACGCATCGAGAACGGGACGAACCACCCCAATTCCCAAACTCTGACCAAAATCGAGAGCGCCTTTGAAGACAATGACATCGAGTTTTTAGGTGCAAACGGGCTGCGTAAAAAAACGGACGAGGTCAAGACATTGCGCGGGACAGATGGCTTTAAAGAATTTATGTACGATGTTTATAATACCGCCAAAATACACGGCGGCACAATTTGTCTGCACAATGCCCGCCCTAGTAACTGGTATAAATGGCTTGGCGAGGACTGGTTCAAAATGCATTCGGAACGCATGCACTCCCTTGGCGATAAAATTGATTTTCGCATTACCGCCGAAGAAGGCTCCACAGAGTTTATCAGCAGCGCTTTTGCAGAATATAGATGGTTCCCTACAGAGCTGTTTAATCAACAATCCGTCTATGCTTATGAAAATAAACTTGCATTTTTAACGTTTAAAGAGGATGATGTCACCATTCGAATTCTAGACAATAAAGAATTCGCCGACGGTTTTAAAATACTATTCAATATTGCCTGGGACACGATAGCTATAAAAATACCTGACGGCAGTAAGAAAAAAACCGCTTAAAAAAAAACTATAAACTGCGTAACGGACAAGGTTGAGGAATGGCATCAGATGCTACTCATAGCACAAGGATAAATGGTATTGAGAAAGCCCAAATTGCAAATGGCTTTCATAGCGCAGCGGCTCAAACCCGCGCCGCCAATAATAATGATTTAAATCCTGAAAACAAAAAAATTACTTTCATTGTCGGCACGAATGTTGCCGCCCATAAGACCTTGCGTGATGCCGTTTCCGCATTAGCCGACCAAGGAATACCCTGTGAGATTATTTTAACGGACGCCCTGCCGAAGGGTCCCAAGTTGGCCGAAAAACTGGGTCGACCCGAAGTGCGCAATTTCGCCTTCTTTGATAAAATTATGATCAAAAAGGGCTACCCCATCATAGAAAGCATGCCCATCATTCTAGATTCTTCCGGTGACTTGGATAGCGATCTGGTGTACACGCCCAAACAGCTGGCGGAGTTTTATACCAATAAAGGCGTTAACGTCACTGTGGAGCATGTGCATAATATTAATGACCCGACCTTTATAGATCGCATCAAAAACGATGACAGTATTGCGCGTGCCTACAACATTAGAAACATGCAAATCATGTCGCAAGATTTGATTGATGCCTTTGAAAACAAGACCATGCAAAACGGTCTAAAAAGCCAGATTATAAACATTCATCCGGCCGATGTTTTTGAATATCCCGGTACCAACACCGCATTCTGGATGCGCATGAATGTCTCCACGCAAAATGTTTGGACGGCCCATGTGATTGATAAGGGCATTGATAGCGGCCCCTTTCTGGATAAAACTTTCCGCGCACTCAAATCGGGCAAGACGCTAATGCAGGATCTGTGCAGTATGGCGCCTTTTGCCGCGCAAATGATTGTGAATGACGGCATGATGTTTTTGGGCGGGTCTCAAAGACCGACAATTCCGCAAAACGCAACAGCGGAGTTTTCGAAAAAACCGAATCAGCACTATACCTATGCAAAACATGACGATTACATAGCAGCATTCAGACGCGGTATCGTTGATGTGGCACCCCAAAGCTTCATACCCGCCATTGTCGAGGATCATTTCGGGGATATAACCACACCAGAAGCACAAACTGTGCATCATATTCTGGCAGAGGAAGCCCTGAAATGGCAAAATGATTATTTGAAAATATATCATAAAGAGTATAACGAATTGCCACCGCAATATCAGCCAAGCAATCCCGGCACCTATTTCATTTCTGTGCCGCCCTTGCCAGTTGGCCCACTAAATCCATTGGGGCAATCATCACGAAAACCGCCCCCTGCTCATTACACACCATAAAAAAACCGCTTCGAATAATGAAGCGGTTCTTTTTTCCGTAGTTTCTTATTTAATCATTATTACGATGGCTGGCCGGTTGAAAATTGTAAATCCAATTCCGGCGCGTCTGCTTTGACACGATCATAAGTTTTGTGGCAAACGGAGTCTCATTTAAAAAAATTGATTTTCATCTTCATATATTCCCGGTTTGAATTTTTTATATTTTTTTATGTTCTTTTTTCTAGCTCCCGCATAGCGAAGAGCAAATAAAAAAGCCCCGCAATTTCTTACGGGACTTTCTCGAATTTTTTAGGGTGTAGTGCTATAGGGCAACTGCAAACAGCTTTTGTGCCAAGGGTAGGAAGATGAGGGGAAGTTTACATTTGTAAACGAGCCGAAATCCGACACATCCTTGGTCAAAAGATGGAAGCAGTTTACATCATGCCCATGCCGCCCATTCCACCCATACCGCCCATGCCGCCCATTCCGGCGTCATTGGCTGCTGATTTTTCATCATCTGGGATATCGGTTACGATGGCTTCGGTTGTGATCAACAGACCGGCAACAGAAGAGGCATCCTGCAAGGCAGTGCGCACAACTTTAACCGGGTCAATGATACCAGCCTTAACAAGGTCTTTGTACTCACCTGCTTGGGCATCGAAACCATAATTGGTGTCTTTTTGATCCAGCAACTTGCCAACCACGACGGACCCTTCGGAACCGGCATTTTCAACAATCTGACGAACCGGAGCCTGAATAGCGCGGCGAACAATCTCGATACCAACATTCTGGTCGTCATTGTCACCTTTGAGGTCTTTCAAAGCGGCTGTCGCGTAAAGAAGAGCAGTACCACCACCGGCGATAATACCTTCTTGAACGGCGGCGCGTGTTGCGTGCATCGCATCATCAACGCGGTCTTTGCGCTCTTTTACTTCGACTTCTGTCGCACCGCCAACGCGGATAACAGCAACACCGCCAGCCAATTTGGCCAGACGCTCTTGCAGTTTTTCCTTGTCGTAATCAGATGATGTTTCTTCGATCTGACGACGGATCTGGTTACAGCGGGCTTCGATGTCTTTCTTAACGCCTGCGCCGTCTACCATTGTTGTGTCATCTTTTGTGATCGACACTTTCTTGGCAGAACCCAGCATATCAAGGGTAACATTCTCAAGCTTGATACCGAGGTCTTCGGAGATAACCTGACCGCCAGTTACGATGGCCATGTCTTCCAGCATCGCCTTACGACGATCACCGAAACCAGGAGCCTTAACAGCAGCGATTTTCAAACCACCGCGCAGCTTGTTCACAACCAGAGTTGCAAGGGCTTCGCCCTCAACATCTTCGGCTACGATCAACAGCGGACGGCTGGATTGCACAACGGCTTCCAGAATTGGCAGCATAGATTGCAGGTTAGACAATTTGCCTTCATGAAGCAGGATGTACGGGTTTTCCATCACGGCCTGCATTTTGTCTGCATCTGTGATGAAATAAGGGGACAGATAACCACGGTCGAACTGCATACCTTCAACAACTTCAAGTTCGTTGTACAAAGATTTTGCTTCTTCAACTGTGATAACGCCTTCTTGGCCAACGCGGTCCATGGCTTCTGCGATCATCGCGCCAATCTCTTCTTCGCCATTGGCGGAGATTGTACCGACTTGCTTGATCTCGTCATTTGTTTTGACGTTCTTGCCGCGCTTTTTAAGGTCTTCAACAACAGCAATAACAGCCTTGTCGATACCGCGCTTCAGGTCCATTGGGTTACGGCCTGAGGACACGGCTTTAACGCCTTCGCGTGCAATGCTTTGCGCCAGAACTGTGGCGGTTGTTGTACCGTCACCGGCGTGATCATTGGCGCGGGACGCCACTTCACGGATGAGCTGCGCGCCAACATTTTGCTGACGGTTTTTCAATGTGATTTCCTTCGCAACAGAAACACCATCCTTTGTTGTGCGCGGCGCGCCGAATGATTTTTCCAAGATCACATTACGGCCTTTCGGGCCCAATGTAACTTTTACTGCGTTGGCAATAATATCAACACCTTTGAGCAACTGCTCTCTGGCATCTTCTTTAAAACGAATTTCTTTAGCTGACATGATTTATTCCTTTCAGTCATTTTTCAAAGAACGCCGGACTTCCGGCGGGCCGCGGTCGCGACCTCTGATTCTATAATTGATTATCCAATGATTCCGATGATGTCGGATTCTTTCATAACCATCAGGTCTTCACCGTCGATTTTCACTTCGGTACCGGCCCATTTTGAAAAGATGATCTTGTCACCTTTCTTCACATCCAATGGACGAACGTCGCCGTTGTCATTGATGTGGCCGCTTCCGATGGCAATTACTTCGCCTTCCATTGGCTTTTCCTGAGCGTTTTCAGGCAGAATAATTCCACCTGCTGTTTTCTCGTCATTGCTTGCGCGGCGGACGAGTACGCGATCATGTAAAGGACGAAATTTAGCTGACATTTCGTGGTCTCCTAAGGTTTATGGTTGAAATAGCGGGCATTATGCCTCTATAAAGAGCAGGCACAAAACCCCTCCAAAACTTACCGTTTCGAGCACTATTAGCACTCCTCACTGGTGAGTGCTAAATATATAGAAGAGTCTTCCGAAAAATTCAAGCTTTATTATATTTGCGCATACAAATGCGGAATTTGCGAAAACATTGAAGAATATGAGATAATGAAGGGGTCAAGAAGGCTCTAAAGCACAATGAGCGCCAAGGAGCCCGAATTATCAGGAGGACCCTATATGGCAAATTTTGAAATACAGTTCACGCAAAACTACCGCCTGACCACGGCGAAAATTCTCTACCACATGCCCGACTACGAAAAGCTGCTACAAGAATATATCTGGCAGGAGTACGACATTGCCCCCAAATACCCCGGCCTTAAGAAATTCCTGGAGTTCTGGAGCAAGGAAATCGAAGGCAAACTTCACAGCGTTTATGTGGCGGATAAAGCCCTGATCACGCCCGGTGATTACCGTTACGCCGATTGGCAGGGGACATTGCAGTAAAATTCCAGCGCTTATAAATCATCCGGATCATTGGCGAGCGTAACCTTCAGACCATCCAGCTCTTCGCTCATAATGATCTGACAGGACAGGCGGGAATTGTCCTGCACATCCATCGCCTCGTCCAGCATGTCTTCCTCTTCGTTGCGCTTTTCTGGCAAGCGGTCCAGCCAGTCTTCGTCAACATAGACATGACAGGTTGCGCACGCGCATGCGCCGCCGCACTCGGCCTTGATCGGCAGGTCGTAATCGCGGATAATTTCCATCACGCGCCATCCTTCTACGCCTTCCAGCTCTTGTTCCTCGCCGTTTAGATCAGTGACATATATTTTCATGCTTTTCTATCTCCGCCGGAATTATTTTTGTCGGTCAATATCCTGATCGTGCCGTAACCGATGGCCACGCTGACAATGATCAGCAATATCATCTCCATCACTGACTGAAACCCAACCAATATATAAGGCAATATTTCAGACGGGTTTTCGGGCGTATGCCCTGTCATCATCATCATCAAATCCGAAAACAATAAGAAAATCAGTGCAAAGGGCAGCATGCATATGATCCAGACAGAGAAAATGTGAAAGGAAAAGGACATTCCTTTTACCTTATACAAATAGCCACGCATCGAATATCCGAATGTAACAGGGATATAAATCCACAAAATACGGAACGCCCAGATCAAAAACCCGACCATCAAAGCGGCGGCAAAGAATGAGGCCAAACCGCCCTGAACATTGCTTTCCTCGG
>CAXBAL010000044.1:0-11123 GCA_963973475.1 uncultured Micavibrio sp. | reverse complement strand
TACGACGAAATGCGCAAAGGCGGCGGCCTCTTCCATTGTACGGCAAACCGTATTAATATCACCGGCCCCAAAGGCGGTATTGCCAATGATCCTGATTATTATGACCGGATTGATCTGGCGCTGTCTTAAGGCTCATACGCTCTAACTCTTACAAGAAATTTGTTTTGCCATGACCAAAGCCGCGCGCCATTTTATCAATTTCAAAGACATTCCTGCCGATACACTGCACGGCATTTTGAAAAACGCGCATGCGCTGAAACGCGAAAAATTCAACCCGCCGCAGCTATTCGAAGGCCTGTCCTTGGCGATGGTGTTCGATAAACGCTCCACCCGCACGCGGATGAGCTTCGAAGTTGCCATGAAACAGCTCGGCGGCCACACCATCGTCATGAATATGGATGAAATGCAGCTGGGCGGCGCGGAAAGTATCGAGAGCACAGGCAATGTCCTCTCCCGCTATGTCGATGCCATTATGCTCCGCATGAGCGATCAAGCCATGATGGAAGAGCTCTCGCGCCACGCCACCATCCCCGTAATCAACGGCATGACCAATCTGTCCCACCCTTGCCAGATCATGGCCGATTTATTGACCATCGAGGAAAAGCTGGGCGCCATCAAGGGCAAGAAAATCGCATGGTTCGGCGATTGCAACAATGTCTCGAACACGTTTGTCGAGGCCGCGCCGATCTTCGGTTTCGACTTCATCATGGCCTGCCCCGAAGCCCTGCACGGCAAAGCGCCCAAAGGTGCCAATATCACAGCAGACGCCACCAAAGCCGCCAGCGGCGCGGACGTTATCGTCACCGACACATGGGTCTCCATGGGACAAGAAGGCAAGAGCCTTGATATGTTCTGGCCATACCAAGTCAACGCCGCCCTGATGGCAAAGGCCAAAGACCACGCCATCTTCCTGCACTGCCTGCCCATGCATGAATGGGAAGAAGTCACCGAAGACGTCGCAAAATCAAAAGCCTCCGCCATCTACGATGAAGCCGAAAACCGCCTCCACGCCCAAAAAGCTATTCTAGCGTGGTGTTTAGAGGACACAGGCGTTCAGATCGGCCAACGCGGCTTCGATTTTTCTGCGGAATAAATATATTGACATTACAGGAATTTTATCCTATTTTGTGGGTGAACGGCGCTGGAATTGCACCTTCTTAACTCCTCCGTTATTCCATTCAGACCATGACAAATGTGGGGCGAGTGGGGCCACTCCGGCTCAAACGCCTGAAAAGCCTCGCAAAACTACGGGCCCACATTTTTCTAAAAGCGGGCCCACATCACGCCCCCATTTTTTTTGTGCACGGCACATAGACTTATCCCCGCATCGCAATTACAGTAGCCTGCAAGACACACCAAGAAACGCAGGGAACTCTAATTATGAGCGAGAAGACAACATACAAAAAAACTAAAATCGGCGAGCACGCCCTGAAGCCGGAAAGCCTGATGATGAGCTATGGCTATAATCCGAAATTCTCGGAAAACGCCGTAAAGCCCCCTGTTTTCCTCACCTCCACTTTCGTTTTCAACAGCGCCGAGGAAGGCGAGGAATTCTTCCACGTCACCTCTGGCCGCAAGCCCCGTACATCGAATGATGATATGGGCGGGCTGATCTATTCACGCTTTAATCACCCCAATGTCGAAATTGTCGAAGACCGCATCGCCGTGCTCGAAGGCTCCGAAGGCTGCGTTGCGTTCGCCAGCGGTATGGGCGCGATCTCGACCGTGCTTTTATCTTACCTACGCCCCGGCGATACGATTGTGCATTCCTCCCCGCTTTACGGCGGCACAGAAGTCCTCATCCGCAAAGTCATGACCGAGTTCGGCATCAAATCACACGATTTCACCGATGGTCTGGACAAAGACGCGATGCTCACGGCCATGCGCAAAGCCGCCAAAGACGGCCCGCTGAAGATGGTCTTTATCGAAACCCCTGCCAACCCGACCAACGCCCTCGTGGACTTCAAAGCCTTGAACGAAGCGCTGGACATCATCGAGAGCGAAACCGGTCATCGCCCTGTCTCCGTTTGTGACAACACCCTCATGGGCCCGATCTTCCAGCAAGCCGTGCCCCAAGGCATTGATCTGGCGGTTTATTCCGTCACCAAATATCTGGGCGGGCATAGCGATCTGGTCGCGGGCGCAGTTTGCGGCTCGAAAGAAAAACTGGCACCCATATGGGGGTTGCGCGGGGCGATGGGCTTTAACCTTGATCCGCACACCAGCTGGATGATCTCCCGCTCACTGGAAACCGTTGCTATCCGTATGCAGCGCTCCAATGACAGCGCCCTAAAAGTCGCCGAATGGATCAACAACAACCCGTATATGAAGGCCGAAATTCACCACGCCGATTATAAAACCGATCCGAAATACAAGGAAGTCTATAAACGCCAATGTACCGGCGCAGGCTCCACTTTCGCTTTCACCGTGGATGTTCCCAAGGCGACGATGTTTAAATTCATCAACACGCTACAGCTCTTTAAATCCGCCGTATCCCTTGGCGGCTCCGAGAGCTTGATCTGCCACCCCGCCTCCACCACCCATTCCGGCGTACCGGAAGAAGCACGCGCCAAAGCCAAGGTCACAGACGGCCTCGTGCGTCTCTCCATCGGCCTTGAACACCCCGACGATTTGATCGCCGATCTGGATCAGGCCTTTAAGGTTGCATTTGGGAAGGATGCAAAAAAGGTGGCTTAAGGCGCAGGTATCACTTGCTCAGCGCTCAGGCTTTCTTCCATTTTTTGTGCCATATTACGTAACCTGTCACTGGTGTAAGGGAAGTAATAAGGCATGCTCGCGGCATGTGATGCAACGGCAAACTCTCTTTGAAATAAGCTTTCCGCATCTTCCTTGATCTGTGCGAGCGTATCCTCTTTCCAGATTTCTTTTACCTTCGGGCCAATGATCCATTTGCGCTCATGATCCGCAACATAGCGAAATGTTGCGCTTAAAGCATCTTGGCCGTCATTTGTTTTCTCGAAATAATATCTTGGTTTTAATTTATTGTTGTTTGTCATTTTAACTCTCCAATTATTCATAATGGATATCCAATAATTATAGTCAGGTAAAGAAAAATTATCGCTACCATCTTGGCAAGTCATATAAGTCTTCTATATATTTTTAATCTGAATAAAAACTTTAAGGATCATATATCATGAAAAATTTTCAATCCATGTTTCGCATTACTGCCCTGACCATTTGCTCCGCCGGCGCGCTGGCATCGGGCACCGCTTTTGCAGATGACCCGGCCGCTTATGAAGGCAATATCATCACCTTGCAAGAAGCCATCCAGATTGCCGAAGACCACACGGGCGGGACTGTTACATCCAGCGAGTTTGACAATGACGATGATGATCATGCTGGCGTACCCGTCTATGAAATCGACCTGACCAAAGACGGCGTAGAGCATGATGTAAAAATCAATGCAACAGATGGCAGCATTCTCGAAGATGAAATCGACGACTAAGCGCACATAGGTAAGAGAAAAAGTGAAAAAGGCCGATCAATTTGATGGGCCTTTTTTCGGGCCTGTACAAAATTAACCTTGTCGCAAAACCCGCCATATGGTTTAAAAGATCAAGCAATAAAAGGAGTTTAAAAATAATGTCAAAGGGTAAAATTGTTCTCGCCTATTCCGGTGGTCTGGATACATCCATCATTTTGAAATGGTTCATCGAAGAGGGCTATGAAGTCATCGCCTATATCGCCGATGTCGGCCAAGAGGAAGATTTCGAAGCCGCCAAGGAAAAAGCTCTGAAAATCGGCGCCGCCAAGGTCTATATCGAAGATCTGCGCGAAGAATTCGTCCGCGACTATATTTTCCCCGCTTTCAAATCACAGGCTGTCTATGAAGGCCGCTACCTACTCGGCACATCTGTCGCCCGTCCGATTATCGCCAAGCGCCAAATCGAGATCGCCGAGAAAGAAGGCGCGGAGTTCGTCGGCCACGGCGCGACCGGTAAAGGAAACGATCAGGTGCGTTTCGAGCTGTCCTATTACGCGCTAAAACCCGATGTCATCGTCCTTGCCCCGTGGAAAATGGACAGCTTCCTGACGCGCTTCAAAGGCCGCTCGGACATGCTGAACTACGCCGACCAGCACGGCATCCCTGTCACTGCCACGCGCAAAAAGCCGTATTCCGAGGACGATAACCTCCTGCACATCTCGCACGAGGCAGGAATTTTAGAAGACCCGAACGCGATTTGCGAAGAAGATGTTTATTCCCGCACGTCAAAAATGAGCGATTGGCCGAACACGCCGGAGATGATCGAGATCACCTTCAAAGACGGCATCCCCGTTAAAGTCGTGAACAAAGACGATGGCACGCAAAAAACAGGCGCGCTTGATCTGTTCATGTATCTGAACGAACTCGGCACCCGCCACGGCATTGGCCGTCTGGATATGGTTGAAAACCGCTTTGTCGGTATCAAATCGCGCGGCGTCTATGAAACACCGGGCGGCGCGATCCTGCACAATGCCCACCGCGACCTTGAAGGCCTCACCATGGACCGCGAGACCATGCGTATCCGTGACATGTTGAGCACCGAAGTCGCCCGTTTGATCTATAACGGTTTCTGGTTCTCGCCGGAATTCGAAGCCTTGATGGCCTTCATGGACAAGGCGCAGGAAATGATTGATGGCACCGTGACAGTCCAGCTATACAAAGGCGTCGCCTATCCCGTTGCCCGCACATCCCCTGTCGCACTTTATGATCCGCTACAATCTTCTATGGACGAAGAAGGCGGCTACGACCAGAAAGATGCCGAGGGCTTCATCAAGATCAACGCGGTGCGCTTGCGTAACCACGCTTTGATCACAAAGAAAGCCAAAGCGGGTAATAAAAAGGCTGCATAAAGCCACGAAAGTACACGGATGGAAATTTCGCACAATACGAACCGCAGCGTTGATAAAGGTCTTACCATTGGTTTGATCTTGCTCGCGCTATCCATCTGTTTTGCGGGCTTTATGATTGCGGGCGGAATGAAGGAGTTCCGCGCCGCTGATCGCTCCGTCAATATGAAAGGCCTCTCACAAAAAGATGTGGAGGCCGATCTGGCAATATGGACGATCAAACACACCGCAACGGGCAATGACCTGTCCGCCGTGCAGGCCACCATTAAAAACAACGGCCGGAAAATCCGCAGCTTCCTGCAAGCCAATAACTTAAGCGAAGGCGACATCGCCGATCGCCGTCTCGAGGTCACGGATTTACTCGCCCAAGCCTACCGCCAGAACGGGGCGACAGACTCGCGCTATATCATCTCCGAAATCATTGCGATACGGTCCGCAAATGTGGACGCCGTGGACGCCGCCTATCAAAACAGCGGCGATCTTCTGGAACAAGACGTATCGTTGATTGTTGAGCAGAACCAAAGTCCGGTCGATTATATCTACACCGGCCTGAATGATATCAAGCCCGAAATGATCGCCGAGGCCACCCGCTCCGCCCGTGAAGCCGCCGAGCAATTCGCCGCGGATTCCGGCGCAAGCATTGGTGGCATTCGCAATGCCTATCAAGGCGTGTTCCAGATATTGCCCCGCGATTCCGACAACGCCTACCAGGAACGCAGCTCCCGATACAAAACGGTGCGAGTCGTATCGACCATCAACTTCAACATTGAAGACTAACTCAGCCTAGATAAAACTCGGCAGCGCCTGATGTAAATGAGCAGTGAGCGCGGACTTATCTTTCAAAACCTTGATCTTATTGCCATCAACAATCTCATTCTTTTTATCTGCTTTGGCGAAAAGATACTCACCGCTCTCGTGGTCATGAGCAATGCGGAAATATTGTTTTACTTTACCGTCTGGCCAGCCGGATTGTACACAAATGGCTTCACTATGAGTCTGGCAAGATTCAGATTGGTGCGTTAGCTCATTTCCTGAATTATAGTGGTTGTTAAGTGATCCGATTGTCAGCGGGTTGGATTTCACTGGTGAATTCGACTTCTTGGCAAAATTTAACCCGTCAATAGTTTGGGAAACGGCTTGCCCCAATATCAGCGCAGCCTTTATCACACCATCGCTCTCGGCGGTCACTCTGGCCATTTCTGCTTTATGTTCTGTTTTTTCGGCCCATTCTTTGACCGCGTCTATTACTGAATTTTTATGATAGAATGTCTGCATCAATTTATTCCTTTTTTCTGACTATGAAAATATATATACATAACAATATTCTCTGTCAATTATAAATTATTCAACCACTACAAAAGTACTGTTTACATTCCAACGCCCCTTTGCTACGCAAAGATCGGTTTAGAAATTTTAACAGCTACGGAAATACGACCATCATGGAAATTGACCTTCCCCTGATTTATGCCGCTATCGGCTTTATGCTGGCCGCTTATTCGGTGATTGCCAATGACAGCGTCCAGACGCTCGGAACCTTCATTGCCTCCAATATCCGCGTATTTAAATGGTATTGGCTCTGGCTCGCCGCCAGCGCGGTCTTAATACTCACGATCAGTTACGGCTGGGTGGTCAATGACGGCGATATTTCCTATGGTCGTCTTGATAAAATCCCGCCGCTTGATATCCAATGGTATCATGCCGCCGCCCCGCTATTGCTCGTAGCGCTGACCCGAATCGGTATTCCGGTTTCGACCACCTTCCTAGTGCTCTCGGTTTTTGCATCAACCATGGTGCTGGAAAAGGTACTGATAAAATCCGTCATGGGGTACGGCGTGGCCGCGGTCACCGCCTATGCGCTCTGGATGGTAGTCTCGCGCTTTATTAACGAAAAATACGACAAGGTGAAAAAGGAACACCGCCCATATTGGCGTGCCCTGCAATGGGTGGCCACAGGCTTCCTCTGGTTCTCATGGCTCTCGCACGATATGGCCAATATCGCCGTCTATCTGCCGCGCCAATTGCCGCTGGAGATGTTGATCGGCGTGCTGGTCGTGCTCTGCGGCTGGCTGGGATATATTTTCGCCACCAGCGGCGGCCAGATACAGAAAATCGTGCTGGAAAAATCGGGCACGCGCTTCATGCGCTCGGCGACCATCATTGATTTCGTCTATGCGCTTATTCTGATTTATTTCAAGGAAATGAATTCCATCCCGATGTCCACGACTTGGGTCTTCGTCGGCCTTCTGACGGGACGCGAGCTGGCCATTGCCACCACCTACCGCGCGCAATACCGTTTCCGCTATGTTTTCCCCCTCATCGGCAAGGATTTTTTGAAAATGATGATCGGCCTCGGCGTCTCGGTCGGGCTGGTCATGGCCATTCATTACGGCATCAACCCGCAAGAGATGGAATAATATTTTTACTGGCATTACACCGCCCCGCGCGCTAAATATAATAAAAAAAGCGAACAAGGAGCCTGCCCCATGCCAGCCAAAAAATTCGACTTCCCCGCGATACCGGATACAACTTTGGGTCTGAATTTTTTCGAGGTCGATGACAACATCCAGACCTTCCTACGCCGCTCCCGCATCAAGCTGGCCGACCGTGATATTGAGACGCTGCGCGGCCTTGGTCAATTCGCAGGCGGGCGTCTGGAGCGCCAAGCGGTAGCCTCCTAAGACCATCAGCCTTTCATTAAAGACCTGCCAAAAAACCCCGCGCACCCCAAAGAGCGCGAGAACAAATTAACGATCAATGCAGAATACGAAGCCTGCCAGCAGGAAATCATGCGCTCCGGCGTGATTGCGCGCTGTTATGATGCGGATGAACCCGCACCGCATCTCCTGCCGTTTCTCACGCAATATCTGGTCTCCAAATCCGATATTTCCACCGGATGCCCATTTGCCATGACGCACCCGACCTCGGTCGTGCTGGATAAAATCGCTCCTGCCGAGATCAAAGCCAAATTCCTGCCCGAAATTCTAAAAACCGACGGCACCGCCACAATCTGCGGCACATGGGCCACCGAAAACCACAGCGGCAGCGATGTCGGCGGCACGGTGACCGAGGCGATCAAAGATGACACGGACGAGCCGCACAAGCACCGCCTGAGCGGCCATCAATTCTTCACCAGCGCCTTTGGTTTCACCCGTTTTCTGGCTATGAAAACCGCCCGCCCGCAAGGCGCAGCAAGCGGATCAAAAGGCCTCGGCCTTTATCTCGTCCCCAGCCATATCGACGAAGATTGGAGCGTCCAGAACAATCTTGAGATCACGCATTTAAAACGCAAGCTCGGCACCAAAGGCCTGCCCACAGTCGAGATCGACATCAACGGCGCCGAAGGCTATGAGATCGCGCCCGAGGGTCAGGGCATTCACGCGATGATGAGCGCGCTTGGCTGCTCCCGCGTGCATAACGCCATGGCGGCGGCCGGCTCCATGCACCGCTCCTATCTGGAAGCGCTCAGCTGGGCCGCCAACCGCGAGACTTTCGGCAAACCCATAATAGAGCGCCCGATGGTGCAAAAACGCATTCTTGATATCGCCACCGAATGGAAATCCGGCACCGCCTTAGCGTGTGAGGCCGCGCAAAGCTACGACGAAGCCCTGCGCGATCCGGCCAAAGAGCCGTGGATGCGCATGGTCACCGCATTGGCCAAATTCAAAACCGCCGAACAGGCCGTCTGGTGCGCGCAAAAAACGCTGGAGCTTTACGGCGGCAACGGCTACACCGAGGACTACCCCGCCGCGCGCCTGTTCCGTGATGCCATGGTCCTGCCCGTCTGGGAAGGGCCGGAGCAAATTCAGGCACTTGAGCTTATGCGCATGATGAGCAAAGGCGGCGCAGCCCTATTCACCGATAAACTAAAAAGCGTCGAAAAAGCCCTGCCCGCCGAGATGGGGCAGGAACGCACCCATTTGAAAACCCTGCGCAAAGCCCTAAGCTCGGCATTGGGCGATCTACAAAAAGACCCTGCCGCTATGGAAGAGCTGGCCGATGAGTTCCTGCATTCCATGTCCAACATACTGGCGTATACCCTGCTCTGCGAGGAAGCTTCGTGGGAGCTGGAGCATGATAACAATGCCTCCAAGCTCTTCTTTGCGCGCCATTTGCAAAACAAAATGATGCGAAGCGGATTTTCCGCGCCCAATTTCGGGGCGACGTCCCTGCAAGCCAATTTCGATAAAGTGGTCAAATCCGAGGCCATCCACCTAAACCCGCCAGATATCCAAAACGGCGCAAACGCGCCTCAGCCGGATTAAACCACCAAGGGGTAGCCATATACAAACTGCTTTGCTAGGCTAATGACATGATGATAACAGCTTCTTTTATATTCTTCCTTCTCGTTTTTGTGGCCATTGGCGTCGCCTCGGCTTTTGTAAAAAGCAATGATACCGGCGATTATTTGCTGGCAGGCTCCAATGTCAAACCGTGGCTGGTTGCGCTATCCGCGGTGGCCACGCTGAATTCAGGGTATATGTTTATCGGCCTGATCGGCGCGACCTACGCCGTGGGCATTCAAACCGCATGGTTCTTGGCGGGCTGGGTTGTCGGCGACCTGATGGCATCGCTCTTCATCCATAAACGCCTGCGCACCACCACCGAAGCCCGCGAAGTCCTGAGTTACGGCGGCGCGATCAGCAATTGGCACGGCAAGGAACAACCTTATTTACGCGTTGTCATCGGCCTGATTACACTGGTTTTGCTCGGCGTTTATGCGGGCGCGCAGCTCACCGCAGGCTCCAAAGCTTTGCATGTCCTCTTTGATTGGGACTACGCGATTGGCGCGATCATCGGCGCGGTTATCGTTCTGGCCTATTGTTTTGCAGGCGGCATTCGCGCTTCGATCTGGACGGACGCCGCGCAATCTTTTGTCATGATTATCGCGATGTCCCTCATGCTGTATATGACCATCAACGCCAGCGGCGGCTTTGACGGATTCTGGGATCGCTTGAATGATGTCTCGCCTGAATATATGGCCGTCTTCCCGCCCAATCTGGAATTCGGGATTACACTATTTCTTGCCAGTTGGGTCTTTGCCGGTATCGCCGTGATCGGCCAGCCGCACATCATGGTGCGTTTCATGACCATGAGTGCACCCGAAGATATTGGCCGCGTGCGCGTTTATTATTACAGCTGGTACGCCGCGTTTTGCGCGCTGTCCGTTGGTGTTGGTCTGGCCGCGCGCTTGCTTATCCCGATGGAAACCGATGGCATCCCCTTTGATGCCGAGCTTGCCCTGCCCACACTGGCTACTGAACTATTGCCGCCGATATTGGTCGGGCTGGTGCTCGCCGGATTATTCGCTGCCACCATGTCCACGGCTGATTCGCAAATCCTGAGCTGCACCGCCGCCGTGACGCGCGATCTCTCCTTTGGCCGCAAGCCCGGCTATTGGGTTACGAAATTCGCGACCGTCGGCATCACCGTGCTTGCGCTGTGTATTGCCCTGTTTGCCGATGAAAACGTCTTTAACCTTGTGCTGATCGCATGGTCGGCGCTCGGCGCAGCCTTTGGGCCCTTGCTCATCCTCTATTGCTTCGGTCAGCGCCCCAATCAATGGCTGGCCATTGCCATGGTCATCGGCGGCGTTGCCATGATCCCGTATTGGCGCAGCCTCGGCCTGACCGAATCCATCTACGAAGTTATGCCGGGCATGATCACGGGCTTTGTGATCTTTTTGCTTGGCAAAATGGCCGGCTTCACGATAAAAGATAGCCATGAGCACAAACAAGAAAACATCTAATACAATGTGGGGTGGACGGTTCGAAACCAGCCCCGATCTGATAATGCAACAAATCAACGCCTCTATCGGCGTTGACCAGCGCATGTGGAAACAGGACATCGAAGGCTCCAAAGCGCATTGTAAAATGCTCGCCAAGCAAAAAATAATCACCGAGGCCGACCGCGAAGCCATCCTTGGCGGTCTGGAGCAAATCGAAAACGAGATTGAATCCGGTAAATTTGAGTTCAAGGTCGAGCTCGAAGACATTCATATGAACATAGAATCGCGCCTGAAAGATATCGTCGGCGAAGCCGCTGGCCGCCTGCACACTGCGCGCTCCCGCAATGACCAAGTTGCAACCGATTTCCGCCTTTGGGTGCGTGATGCCATCAACATTCTGATCGCCAAGATCGAGAATTTGCAAGATACGCTGGAGAGCCTCACCAAAGACCACGAAAAATCCATCATGCCCGGCTTTACGCATCTGCAAGCCGCCCAGCCCATCACGCTTGGCCGCCACCTTGATGCCTATAATCAAATGTTGAGC
>CAXBAL010000043.1:0-11145 GCA_963973475.1 uncultured Micavibrio sp. | reverse complement strand
ATCATTGCTATAAAGCCTGAGCGGTGTGGCGCCATAGCTGGCATTTTGAGCCAGATTGGCAGGATTACCGCCATTCGGGCCAAGCACCTGACGTGCGCGTTTAACGGCATCTTCAAGGGTTTGTCTGCTGAATACATCAGAGAGGGAATAACCGACCGCTTCGCCAAGCCCAACGCGGAAACCAAAGCCCGATGCACCGCTACCAAGGTTTACACCCTGATACATGCGTTTGCTTTTGGACAAGCTCTCGGCTCTTGATATTTGCTGGAAAAATTCTCCGTAATCAGCGCCCTGAAGGCCGTCAGCGACAATCTTTCTCGCTTCGTCAGGCGTTAAATCGGTGTTTCCAAAAAATTTTTGCACAGATGCTTTATTGGCGGCCATGATCAGTATTTCCCTATTCTGTTTTTTATTATTATTTCCGGACATTATTGAAATTAATGCTAATCGTCAAGCAATAGTTGTACATAAAAAAGGTGGATTACTATGAATGTCCAATGCGCATGATTATTTAAAGGTAAGGCAAATTTTAGGAACTTTTTTTAGCGTATTTAGTTGGGAACTGACAAAACAATAGTAAGCCAACGGAGCGTGCAAGATGAAAATAGGCATTCTTACAACCAGCAAAACAGCCGACAAACCCGAAGATAAACGACTGATTGACGCGGCCAGGCGTTTAGGCCACCAGATTGAAGTTTTGTACGTTTTAAAGTGCAGCATCAGCATTTCATCAGAAACCCCCAGTATATTTTATGACGGCAAGCGCATTGATAATGATTTTGATGTTATTATTCCGCGTATTGATATGCCGCATATTCAATACGGTCTTTCTGTCTTGAAACAATTCCGCGCCACAGGTGTATATTGTACAGACCGCCCCGCCGCGATCCGCAGAGGCCATGACAAACTGGAATCCCTGCAGTGCATGATGGACAAGCATATTCCGATCCCCTGCACGAGCTTTGCCCATGCCCAGAGCGACTATGATCACATTATCGACTCTGTGGGCGGTGTGCCTTTGATCATGAAGCTTTTGGAGGGCACGCAAGGCGTTGGCGTTTTTAAAGCCGATGATGAAAAGCACGTTAAAAATTTCCTGAGTACATTCAAGCAACTCTCGGAGCCGCTATTGGTTCAGGAATTCATTCAAGAATCTGCAGGCAAGGATATCCGCGCCTTTGTGATCGGTGACGAAGTGATTGCCAGCATGCAGCGCAGATCAGATGATGGAGATTTCCGTGCCAACATCACCCTGGGCGGTAAATCCGAAGCCGTTAATTTAACGAGCGCCGAAGAGGAGATAGTGCTTGCCGCTACTAAATCCATCGGCATTGAGATTGGCGGTGTGGATTTTGTACGCTCTCACAAAGGCCCGCTTGTCATTGAAATTAATACCGCGCCTGATTTCTCCGGCCCATACGGCCTTGATGAAGTGACCGGGATTGATGTGGGCGAGCGCATCATTGAATACGCCGTGCAATCTGCCCATAAATTCTATGCCGGTAAACAGGATATGCACATAATCAGCAACCAGAATATATCAGCAAGCTATAATCAGCTCCCAGCTTAACGAAAGGACAAACCCGTGTGCGGTATAGCCGGCGAAATTCGCTTTGATAACTCCTACCCTTCCCAAGACAATATTCAGACTATGCTCGATACGATGCGCAAGCGCGGTCCTGACGGGCACGGGATTTATGCTTATAACAATATGGCCTTAGGGCACCGCCGTCTGAGCATCATTGACTTATCCGATCAGGGTAGTCAGCCGATGGTGGATAATAATTTGGGGCTCGTTCTGACGTTTAACGGCTGTATCTATAATTATCCCGACCTGCGCGCGGAATTGATAGAGCTGGGTTATAGCTTCTTCTCCACCAGCGATACCGAGGTTATCCTAAAAGCCTATGATGCATGGGGTGAGGATTGCGTAAGCCGTTTTCATGGCATGTTTGCCTTTGCGATTTGGGAGCGTAAAACGGGTAAGGTCTTTCTGGCCCGTGACCGCTTCGGGATCAAGCCGCTTTATTATCAGGCGGGTGATAAGTTTTTCCGCTTCGCCTCGTTCCTGCCATCGCTGCTGAAAATGCCGGATGTTGATAAGACCATCGACCCCGCCGCGCTTCAACATTTTCTTAGCTTTCGCGCGATTGTCGGCACACATAGCCTGTTTAATGGCATTCGCAAATTACCGCCCGCCACGACACTGACCATCACGCCCGACGGCAAGCGCTCGCAAAAAACTTACTGGCAGAACAATTATCTTCGCACACAGGAAGATGAAGACCGTAGTGAAGAAGAATGGATTGATTTGGTTCATGAAGGCTTGCTGAGAGCCGTTGAGCGCCGTTTGGTCGCTGATGTACCTGTCGGTGTGCTCCTCTCCGGCGGGCTGGATTCTTCGCTCATTGTCGGACTGCTCAGCGAGCTTGGGCAGAAGGGTTTGAACACCTTCTCCATCGGGTTCGAAAATGTCGCCGAGACCGAAGGCAATGAATTTAAATATTCCGATATTATCGCAGATCATTTCGGCACTGAACATCACAAAATCTTTGCGGAGCATTCGATGCTGAAAGACAATCTGGGTGATTGTATCCGCAATATGTCTGAGCCTATGGTCAGCCATGATGTTATAGGATTCTATCTCCTCTCCCGCGAGGTCAGCAAACATGTCAAAGTCGTGCAAAGCGGGCAGGCCGCCGATGAAGTCTTTGGCGGCTATCACTGGTATCCCCCGCAAATGGATATTAAGCCCGAGGAAGGCGCAGATGTTTACGCCCAGCATTACTTCAATATGGGCTTCGAGGATTATAAAAATGCCGTGCATGATGATTTCATTGACACCGATTATGCCATGGATACGGTGCGTGATTATTACGACAGCTCCCCCGCCGCCAGCGCAATCGATAAAACGCTAGACATCGAAACCTCGCTGATGCTGGTTGATGATCCGGTCAAGCGCGTTGACAATATGACGATGGCGTGGGGACTGGAGGCGCGCGTGCCGTTTCTGGATCATGAACTCGTTGAGCTTGCCGCGCGCATTCCCGCGAAATACAAGCTCGCCCAAGGCGGCAAGCATGTGCTTAAAGAAGTCGCACGCCGCATCGTGCCCCATGATGTGATTGACCGCCCGAAAGGATATTTCCCCGTTCCCGCCCTGAAATACATGCAAGGCGAATATCTGGAGCTGGCGCGTGATGTGTTTGATCAACCCGCCGCAAGAGAGCGCAAATTGTTCAACCGCGATTACATTGATGATCTTTTAGATGACCCCGAAAAGCACGTCATCAAATTCGGCTCGAAACTCTGGCACGCCACATTGCTGGAATACTGGATGCAGGAACAAGGCGTTTAGGCGGGATTTTTATGTGCAACGGTAGAAACATCATCCATACCTTGCACGACCATCACCGCCACTGCGTCTGGGATAATGCCATTCCTCCCGCCCTGCGTGTGCGGCCAAATGAAAGTATCAGACTGGATATGATGGAGGCCTCGGACGGGCAGATTACGCCGGACGCAAGCGTAGAGGCCGTGCGCAATCTCGATGCAAGCCGCGCCAATCCTATTACAGGCCCTATCTATATTGAGGGCGCCGAGCCGGGCGATGCGCTCAAAGTGAAAATTCACGAGCTTATCCCCTCCGGCTGGGGCTGGACGGCCAATATCCCCGGCTTTGGATTGCTGAGCGATGATTTCCCGGATGCCGCTTTGCATCTCTGGCGCTATGATAAGAATAGTTTGCAGCCTGCCGCCTACGGTAAAAATGCCCAAATCCCCTTAAAACCGTTTATCGGTACAATCGGGCTGGCACCCGCAGAAGATGGCGGGCATGAAACAATTCCGCCGCGCCGTGTGGGCGGCAATATGGATTTGCGTGAGATCACAGCAGGCGCGGAATTGATCCTTCCAGTAGAATGTGAAGGCGCTATGTTCTCGGCAGGAGACACCCACGCCGCCCAAGGTGACGGTGAAGTTTGCGGAACCGCAATAGAAAGTCCGTTAAGTGCGATTTTGGAATTCGAGGTGATAAAAGGTACTGCGCCTATCTCGCCGCAGGTAAAGACAAGCGGCCCTGCCACAGATCATCTGGATAAAAAGGGATATGACATTACAACAGGGATCGGCGAAGATTTACATGGTTGTGCCAGAAGCGCCGTAGCGCAAATGATAGATTTGCAAACCAAGCGCCACGGCCTCTCCGCCGTGGACGCTTATATGCTTTGCAGTGTATGCGCGGATTTACGCATTAGTGAAATAGTAAACGCGCCGAACTTTGTCGTGTCGTGTTATTTTCCGCGTATTATATTTGACTAAGACACGGATTTCGCGTTTGACGACCAAAGGTTTTCACTGCCCGGTTGCTCTTCAATCAAGCCGAGATTGTTATTAATTTCTTCCATGCTGTCGTAGTTTTGTACCGGAAGGGCGCGCAGCATTTCCATGACCTCTTCACTGGCATCATTTTCGCCTGCATAAGTGATGATTTGCACTTTTGCGGCGGGGAACGGTATGCCATCAAGGACTTCTTCTACATTGACAGGTGCATCGGTTGCTAACATTTTATAGTCTCCTTTTTTGGTTATATGACTCCAACAAAGCCTGAATGGATATGTTCCCTTAATTGAATTTACTGAGTTTGTCCGCTTGACGTGTCGGCTCGGGCAGGCGATAGCGCGTTAGGCATCGCTGTGTAATATCTAAGGCGCTTTCAATTGTGACGCGGTGACCGGGTGAGATGTAGAGCGGTTTAACATTGCTACGGCTTCGCAAGACGACGCCGATCTGTTCGTCCTTATCATAAAGATATGTGTGATCGCCTTTCTCCGGCGCTGGCTGCGCGTATTTTCCGCATAATTTCTTTTTTGCCACGCCGATGGTAGGAATATCCAGCAAAGCGCCTAAGTGGGCGGCAATGCCCAGCCGCCTTGGATGCGCGACACCATGGCCATCGACCAGAAACATATCGGGCGTACAATTTAATTGCGCTAGCGCTTTTATAATAACGGGCGCTTCGCGAAATGATAAATATCCGGGAATATAGGGAAAGGTCACGCTCAATGTCTCTGTGAGCTTCTCTACAATCTCAAGCCCGTCCATTTTCATGCAAACAACCGCAGCTTTGGCTGTATTGGTTTTTAAATTATAGCCGACATCTATACCGGCTATAATTTTTATTGGCGCGAAATCATCTTCCAAGCGCAATTTTTGCCGCAACTGGTTTTGAATAGCTTTTGCCTCTTCCAAGGCAAAAGGGGTCTCATGCTTCAATTGAGCCAGTTGCATATGGGTTAAGCGCTCTAGCTTTTAGATTTTTTAGGGACAGAGCTTTCTTCTTCGGATTTCTCCAGCTTTTCTTTATCTTCTTTATATTTGGCGTCATCTCTGTCTTTGGCGCTCTTTTTACCGCGGGGATATTGTGCATTAGGTCTGGTCATAATGGTCTCCTTTTATTGGATTTCCTCCTATTTACCAACAAGCGGGCGGGAAATTTGTTCCTGATTTTTCTTGGAACATAACGCTGCGGTGTCTGTTGGAAGAGTCCCCAACCCCCATATGAAAAGGAGAAAAACGATGACTATTAAAGATGTTTGCACAGAGAACGTGAAATATGTTGATCCTGATACCTCTCTAACGGAAGTCGCCCGCCTTATGGCCGAGCTTGATTGCGGGTCAATTCTGGTGGCCGAAAATGACAGGCTGACAGGCGTAATCACAGACCGTGATATTGTACTGCGCTGTGTGGCCAAGTCGGAAAATCCTGATTCCATGACCGCAGATCAATGTAAAACACCATCCGTTTTATATTGTTATGAGAATGATGAGGTAGAAGACATTTTGAAAAATATGGCTGATAACAAAATCCGCCGCCTGCCTGTCCTCAATAACGATGAAGACAAGAAACTTGTTGGTATTGTGTCCTTTGGTGACCTCAGCGCCGCTTGCGAGCGTAAGGAAGTCAGCGGTGAAGCGATGGAAAAAATTCGCCGTGCGGCTTAATACTTAAAGCTGGTAAAAAGAGAGCGGGGCTATTAATGGCTCCGCTTTTTTATGCAACTATTGCGCCGCCAGCCATTCTTCTTCCAATGCTTCTAAATCCTGCACCACTTTTGCGTGTTTGTCCTGCACAGGCGCGGTCTTTGTATGAGGCTGGTTATAGAAGCCATCAGTTGCCATCGTGGTTTCCAGCTCTAATTTTTGCGCTTCCAGCTTGGCGATTTTTGTCTCCAGCTTGGCAATGGCCTGCGGGTTTAAATTAGGCGTGTCTTTGGCGGGGGCGGCTGCAGTTTCCGTCTCGGCTTTGTCCTTTTTCTTCTTGGCGTCTTTGCGCTCTTCGCGGCGCGCTTGAATGGTGTAGTTGCGGTAATCTTCCAGATCACCATCGAAATGCTGGCACTGGCCATCGCGCACGACCCAGAGGCGGTCGGCCACGCGCTCGACCATGTTGGGGTCGTGGCTGACGATGACAATGGCACCCTCGTAATTGTTCAGCGCATGTACAAGCGCCTCGCGCGCATCAATATCCAGATGGTTTGTCGGCTCATCCAGCAGCAGCAGATGCGGCGCGTCAATGCTCATGAAGGCAAACAATAGCCGTGCTTTTTCGCCGCCGCTGAGCGATTTAATCTTGTTATCTGCCAACTCGCGCGAGAAGCCGAACGCGCCCAGTTTCGCCCGCACTTTCGGCTCCGTCACATCAGGGAAGCTCTTACGCATCAGCGTGGTGAGTTCCTGATAGGGCGTGGATTCCACATCCAGCTCTTCTGTTTGGTGCTGGGAGAAATACCCGATGCGCAGCTTGGGCGAGCGCCGCACTTCGCCGCTCATGGGATTGAGTTTATCGGCAATTAATTTAATGAGCGTGGATTTCCCGTTCCCGTTCGCCCCAAGCAAGGCAATACGGTCGTCATTATCAATGTTCTCGTAAACTTTATTTAGGATCGGCTGGCCTTCGGTATAACCAATATCGGCCTTATCAATCGAGATCATGGGAGAGGCGATTTCTTTGGGGTTGGGGAAGGTGAAGCGCACGGAACGCTCGGCAATGACCGCATCGACAATATCCATTTTCTCCAACGCCTTGATACGGCTCTGCGCTTGGCTGGCTTTGGAGGCTTTGGCCTTGAAACGGTCGACGAATTTTTGCATATGGGCGCGCTCGACTTGCTGCTTTTCATGCATTTTTTGCTGCAGGCCGAGGGCTTCGGCGCGTTCCCGCTCGAATGTGTCGTAATTGCCGGTATAGATTTTTAGCTTCTTCTTATCGACGTGGATGACGTGATCAATACATTTGTTTAGCACTTCGCGGTCATGCGAGATAATCAGCAAGGTGTGCGGGTAATTGGCCAGATAGGTCTCCAGCCACATAATCGCCTCCAGATCGAGGTGGTTTGTCGGCTCATCGAGGAGCAGGATTTCAGGCTCAACGAAGAGCGCCGCGGCCAAGGCCACGCGCATGCGCCAACCTCCGCTAAAAGACGAGAACGGCTCGCTGAGCTGGTCATCATTAAAGCCAAGGCCGGTTAGGAGGCGCGTTGCCTTGGCGGGGGCGGAATAGGCGTCCTTGTCGGCAAGGCGTTGGTAAATCTCGGCGATTTTATTGGGGTCTTCTTCGGTTTCGGTGCGCTTCCACAGCTCGGCCACTTCGGTGTCGGCCTCCAGCACTAGATCCAGCAGGGAGGTGTCGACCTCGGGGATGTCCTGACGTACCATGCCCATGCGCTGACTGGAATTCATGGAAACCGTGCCGCCATCGGGCACAATATCTCCCGCGATGAGCTTAAAAAGCGTTGATTTTCCGGCGCCGTTTAATCCGACCACGCCAACTTTCCAGTTGTCCATGACGGTGACGCTGCATTCATCCAATATGGTGCGCGCGCCGATTTTATAGGTCAGATCCGATACGGTTAACATGTGCCCTCAATTACGTTTGACGGCGTTTATGACATATATAGCGCGTAAGGGAAAGGACTCTTATAAAGTCCCCTTGTTTATCCGTGCTGGGCAGGAATAGTTTTGATACGTGGCATATGATAAAAATCCGTAAATATCTGTTCTTTTTTCAGACCTTGCAGTTCACCCAGAAAGCTATCTGCCCAATGTCCGATATCAAATTCGTATAAATGCGATATCGCCGCGTTGTATCTTTTTAAACGCTCTTCAAGTGGCAAGTTTAAAGCCTGATCCAGTTTTTCTGCAATATCGGCCGGATCGCAGGGCTCTACGCAAAGGGCGCCAAGGCTTTCCAGCTCTTCTGCGGCGCCCGCGTATTTGCTGAGCACGAGGACACCCGGGTCATTTGGGTCTTGGGCCGCGATATATTCTTTGGCGACAAGGTTTTGTCCGTCTATTAACGGGGTGACTAAGCCTACATCTGAATGGCGCATTTTGCTGATTAATTCCTCGCGCGGCACCCCTTCTTCAGTGTAAATGAGCGGCGGCGTTTCCACATCGTTGAAATCTTCCTCGATTTCATGCGCGGCCAGGCGCGTGTCATGTATAGCCGTTTTATATTGCTGAATATCGGCGCGGCTGAGGGGAGTGATTTGCTGGTATTGCACCTTTCCCCAATATTCAGGGTGGCAATCCAGAAATTCATGATACCCGATCAAGCGGTAAGGCAGGCCTTTCGTGTAATCAAGGCGCTCTGCCCCGATTAATGTTTTACAGCCGTTCTTATTGGCCGGATATTTCTCGGCATTGCGCTTTGCATGGCTTACGATTTCATGTGTTTCGATGCTGATGGGGAATATACCGAAATGTGCTTTATTGCCCTTATGCCGCATGGCTTTGGCCTGATAACGGACAGGGTCTTGGGTATCGGCATTCAGACATGTTTTGAAATTTTTGAAATCACGGAAGGATTGGAATCCGACCAGATCATAATGAAACAGATCGGCCATCAATTGCTGATAGCGGTTTTTCAGGAACTCCGGCACAGAGTTCTTATCCAGAAACTCCTGCGATGGCATCGGAATGTGGTGGTAATACCCAATGCGGTTATTGACGCCGATCGCGCGTAGTTCCTTGCCCAAAGGTATAAGATGATAATCATGCACCCAGATCAAATCATCAGGCTGCAGATATGGCTTGATAAGCTGGGCGAATAATTTGTTGACCTGTCTATAGGTTGCGAATGTATGTCTGCGCCCTTCAATATGATCATCCAAACCATGCAGCAACGGCCACAGATTTTCATTGGCCATCGCCTTGTAATAGCCATCATATTCTTCCTGAAGTAAGGGCAGGGTAAGAAAAGTAATGGCGCCTTTTTCCGTGCGCTTTATCGTTCTATTCGTATCACCGGGCTCAAGGATACTACCATCCCAGCCGAACCATATGCCGCCGCCATTGCATTTCATGGCCGCTTTCACTCCTACGGCGAGGCCGCCGGCTTTAATTTCGCCAGTTTCAGGGTCAGGCAAAGATACGCGGTTAGAAATACAAACTATACGGCTCATGAGCCACCTCGCTTTCGTGTCGTGTATAAGGGCAACAAAAGAAAGCGCGTAAATGTTCCTTTAAATCTAAGAAAATTCTAAAGACGCCCATTTGGAAGGCTTTAACTTATACCGCTCATCAATATGGATGGCTGACCATCCCGCTTTTTGTGCGCCGATAATATTCTTATGCGTATCATCGAGAAGGAGAAGCTCTTCCGGGTTGCGACCTAAGGCGTTTTCTATGTGCCGGAAATATTCACTATCCGGCTTGGCATGGTTTAAATCACAGCTTATAAAGCGCGGCATAGTATGCAGGTCATATTTCTCCAGCCAATGCATGATGTGGCTTTTTCTGGCTCCGTCCTGATTGGTTGCCAATGCGCATTCGTAGCCGTGCGCTTGAAGCTCTTTAAGTTTTTGTAGAGCCGGCTTACAAATTTTGCTGTTATGCTTCAGCCAGATATCAATAACCGTATGAAAATCATCAGACTCGTCTCGCCCTTTGTGAGAAAGAAATTTTTGAAAGCACACTCTGGTATCAATACGGTGATCCCGCAGGCAGCGCTCCCAGTATAAAGACCGCTGGAACTCCTCCCATAGAAGCAGCATGTCTTTACCGGCAATATTTTTGCGCCAGTCTTTCGATGGGTTGCTAGGGTGGTGCCAGATCAAGACACCATCAATATCCCAGAGTATTGTTTTTATTCTACTCATTACGTTGGCTTCTGTGTTAGTTGCAATTCAATCAATACAGGCAAATGATCCGATATACCGCGCACTTCGCGCCCCGTTAATGTGCGGGCTTCGGCCTTTTCAATTGCGCCGTCACACCAAACCCGGTCCAGCTTGAAGAGTGGATAGCGAGAAGGAAAGGTTTTGGAACAAGATAGCGGGACCATGATTTGATCCAGATGCTTAATAAGCCTGCCCGACCAGAACCATTCGTTAAAATCGCCCATAAACAAGACAGGGTATTGGGCTTCATCTTCAACAGCATCGGCCAGTTTGATCAGATTATTTATCTCCCACCACCGCATGGACGAGGATAAAGATAAATGCGTGCCGATCAGGCGCAGCTTGCCTTGCGGGGTCTCTATCAAAGCATCAAGAGCGTTGCGTGGTTCCCATACCGATTTGGTTTCCAGATCATGCACCAAGGCGCGTGTGATGGGATGGCGGCTGACCAGCAAATTACCGTACCATCCTTTGCCCTCTTTCAAGGTTGGGCCGGGTAGATGATGGGGCCGCTCGGCGCCGGCCAATATATCGACATCTTCCGCCGTGCCGCCGCGTTTTGGGCGGGTCTCCATTTCCTGAAATATCCCGATATCAATATCAAGATCGTTCATTAAAGTATTAAGACGGCTGAGGGAACGGCGGCCTTTGTTATCGTAACCTCCATGTATATTATAGCATATTATTCTAAGCGGTTTCATGAGAACCTTTTTGTTTGAAATGCTTAAAGGCCAGATGTGTACCCCAGATAATCAACCCCCAAATCACCAAAGTACCGAGCGTATAAAAAATCACTTTGGGTTCCGGATTTTTGAAAAGCTCTCCTAAAGCGCCTCCGAATAAGGCTTTGGCTGTTATGCCGGGGAGCAGTCCCAAAAGGGTCGAGAACAGATACGCCGCAAAACCGACCTGGGCCATTCCGAACGTTATATTCACAGCTGTATAGGGGGCAATCGGCACCATG
>CAXBAL010000042.1:0-11146 GCA_963973475.1 uncultured Micavibrio sp. | reverse complement strand
GGACGCGCGGCCAAGTGCGCGGCGTCTTTTATCCCGGCAGCGAGAATTAAGCCCTTTTTATTCGCGCAAAGGCTTGCCCCGCGTCTTTTTGCCCTATATCGGGTCAAGCAATCTGGACAATTTACTATAATCAGTGCTAAAGTTACTCCCAGAGTAAGGTTTTCAAGCAATTATGATCAAATATCCCAAAAATCCACGCCTGAAAGAAGTGCCGAAAGGTCTAACCGCCGTTCACCTGTCCAAGGCCTATAAAAAGCGCCCTGTGCTACGGGATATCAGCATCTCCATTCAACGCGGCGAAGCCGTGGCGCTCTTGGGGCCGAACGGCGCGGGGAAAACCACCAGCTTTTATATCATGACCGGCCTGATCGGCGCCGATGGCGGCTATGTTATGCTGGACGGGCAGGATATTACGAATTTGCCGATGTATCGCAGATCGCGCCTCGGCATTGGATATTTGCCGCAGGAAAGCTCGATCTTTCGCGGACTGAATGTTGAAGACAATATCCGCGCCGTGCTGGAAGCCCAGCCGATGGAAAAAGACGATCAGGAAATGATGTTGGAAGATTTATTGGCCGAGTTTGGCGTGGAGCATTTGCGCCGTACGCCATCCATGGCACTATCCGGCGGGGAACGCCGCCGCGTGGAGATTGCACGCGCACTGGCCGCACGCCCTGATTTTATTCTATTGGATGAACCGCTGGCCGGAATTGACCCGATTGCCGTGGGCGATATCCGCAATTTGATCGGGCATTTGAAAGACCGCAGCATCGGCGTTTTAATCACCGATCACAATGTGCGCGATTGTCTGGGCGTGGTCGACCGCGCCTATATCCTGCATGACGGCAAAGTCCTGATGGAAGGAAGCCCCGAAGAAATTGTCAACCACAAAGACGTCCGCCGCGTGTATCTCGGCGAAGGCTTTAGTCTTTAAGCCCACTCCTTATTTTTCAGCAGACATACATTTTCCACGCTGAAATTGATCATTTTTCATGCTAGAATAAGGGTATGAATAAACCCACCCAGTCGTTAGACCTCCGCCAGTCCCAGAATCTTGTTATGACGCCGCAATTGCAGCAGGCGATCAAGCTTTTGCAGCTCAATAACATGGAGCTGAACGAGTTCATCGAGGAGGAGCTGGAGCGCAATCCGTTGCTGGAGAAGGACACCAGCAATACGGACGGCGGTGATGATAGTGCCGCGAGCGAGCCTGCCCCCGCCTCCGCCGAGAAAGATTCGATGGATGAGGCGTATGACAGTAATTACGAATCCTCGTCATCGGCCAGTGATTTTGATAGCGGCGCGGCCTCGGTTGGTTCCGGCGGATCGTCAAAATTCGAAGACCCCGATTATTCGTTTGAAAACCGCCTCGCGGATGAAAAAACGCTGCGGGAGCATTTGCAGGAACAACTGTTTCTAGCCTTTGATGATGCGCGCGACCGTATGATCGGCGCCATGCTGATTGACCAACTGGATGAAAATGGTTGGCTGCGCGCCGATACGGACGAGCTGGCCGAGAAGCTGGGCTGTAAGGCCGAACGCGTCGAGCGGCTCCTCTCCAAAATGAAAGGCTTTGATCCGACGGGGATTTTTGCTTCCGGCCTGCCGGAATGTCTGGCGTTGCAGCTGGAGGAAAAGGGTACGCTGGATACGTACATGCGTACGCTTTTGGACAATCTGGGCATGCTGGCCGATTACGAGCATAAGAAACTGGCCGATCTTTGCGGCGTGAACGAGACCTATCTCAATGATATGATTGCCGAAATCCGTGAATGCAATCCCAAGCCCGCCAATGAGTTCGAGCATCTTGTCGTGCAGACCGCCATTCCCGATGTACTGATGAAGCGCAGACCAAAAAATCTGGGCGGAGGCTGGCGCGTGGAGCTTAATCACGAGACCCTGCCGCGCGTTTTGATTAATCAGGAATATTACGCAGAGATCAAAGATGCGGCGGGCGGCGATAAGGCCTCCAAGGAATACATCACCACCCAGATGAACAATGCCAGCTGGCTTGTCAAAGCGATGGACCAGCGCGCCAAGACTATCCTGAAGGTCGCCAGCGAGATTATCGAGGAACAGGACGCGTTTTTTAACTACGGCATCGAGTATTTGCGCCCCATGAAGCTTACCGACATTGCCGAGAAGATCGACATGCATGAAAGCACGGTGAGCCGCGTGACCACCAACAAATATATCGGCACACCGCGCGGTCTTTTCGAGCTAAAATTTTTCTTCACCACCGCTCTCGGCGGCGAAGATGGCAGCATGGCACATAGCGCGCAATCGGTAAAAGCGCGCATTAAAACCATGATTGATGAAGAAGATCCAAAGAAAATCCTCTCCGATGACAAGCTGGTAGATATGCTCAAGGCCGAGAATATCGACATCGCGCGCCGCACCGTGGCCAAATACCGCGAAGCCATGCACATCGGCTCATCCGTACAACGCAGAAAACAAAAAAAGCATTTGGCGAAATAGCTTTTGCTCACGCTTTGTTAACTTATAGGCGATACTCTTATAAAATACCCTTCTTTGCCCCTTGAAATCGGCGAAGTGTGGTACAATAGTTATTATATACTCAAGAAAACATACAGGATGACAAATATGGAACTCGATATTCATGGTAAACAAATAAATGTCGGTGACGCTTTGCGTGCGCATGTGGAAGATAAGCTGGGCGAAATTGACCAGAAATACTTCAACCACGCGACCAGTGCCACCGTGACCTTCACCAAGGAAGGGCATGGGCATGGCCTGATCAAGGTTACGATTTCCTATCTGGTTTCGAAGGGCATCATGATCAACACCGAAGCCGAAGCGGGTGATGCCTATGGCGCTTTTGATTCGGCCGCGGAGAAGGCCGCCAAGCGCCTGCGCCGTAACAAAAAGAAACTGCGCGACCATCATGACCGCACAAACAAGACACCCGAAGCCGAAATCATTAAAGCGCGTAATTACACGCTGGCGATGGAAGAGGCGGCCGGGGCGTTGGAGCAGGACAATAAAGACGATGACAATGGCGTGCCGCAGGGCGATGATCCGATTGTGATTGCCGAAATGGCCACAACGATTGAAACGATCACCGTATCAGGCGCGGTTATGCGCCTTGATCTGTCGGGCGAGAATGCCCTGTTGTTCCGTAACGCACAAACGCAGGAAATCAATATGATTTACCGCCGTAGCGACGGTAATATCGGCTGGATTGATCCATCTCAGGAAAAAAAAACTAAAGCAGCCTAAATAAGGCACCTAAAATGCAAATGAAAAACCGGTCTTTTACAAGGCCGGTTTTTTTTCGCGCTTGATAAAAAATTTTGGAACACCATTGCATGACCAAACGTAATCTTATTTCCGACAGGTGAAAATCTTCATTAGAAAAGAATAATTTATGCATGACGGATAATTTTAACTGGATTTTTACGTCTTTAGTATGTATTCATCCATCAACGTGTAGGCAATTCAATTTGCAAGGGATTATAAAAATGAATAAAACCAGTCTGGATTTCGATCGTGATATCGAAATTGATACCATCTTGTCCGATATGAAAGTACTAAGCAAAAAATCAGCGCTTAATCACTTGGCAGACCATGTAGCAGAGACATTTAAAGTACCGGCCCCTATCGTCCTGGATCAACTGATCGTGCAAGAGGCCAACCAAAATTCCAGCATGGGTGATGGTGTTGCCATCCCGACCTTAAGCCTGAAACAGGCAAAAAATCCTTATACGATTTTAGTGCGCCTTGCACGCCCTATTCCGTTCGAATCAGTGGATGACGAGCCTGTGGATTTAATATGCCTTGTGGTTTCTCCCGCAGGGTCAGGGCCGTTGAAATTGCGCCGTTTATCACGCATTTCACGCCTTTTGAAAAATCAGGAATTGGTCGGGAAAATTCGCAACACGGAAGATGAAGACACGATTCGTGCCCTTATTCACAACCCAGATGGCTGGATGATGGCGGCCTAAGCGGCCTTGCTAATTGCATAAAATATTCGGCAGCGAATAAATCAAGCCGATAATACTCTAATGTAATGTAACCGGCTCAAGATCATTATTCAGTATCGCCGCCAGCGCAATATTATAGGCATCCATTGTCACCATAACGCGGCCATCGGCGCGGCAAACTGTATACCGCGTGCGCCCCTCTTGTTCGACCGGTTTAATGTAGGCGATATCTTGCACACCAAAATGCAAGAAATCCTGCGCGCTAATCGTTTTCAAAAACGCCTGCGGATCCAAAAGTGCGTTTGTTTCTTCCATGATTTTGCTTTCCTCTAGTCTTTCACTGTCTCTTTATCCACGCTACCAGGCTTGTAATCAATAGCCTTGGGAGCATTATCGGGGCTGGAACCTGATTTAATACGAATTTTCTTGGCCGTTGATTCCGGCACGATGCGCGTAAGATTAATATGCAACAAGCCGCTATCAAGCTCCGCATCCTTTATTTCGATCCCGTCGGCCAGCACAAAGCTGCGCTGGAATTGGCGCGCGGCGATACCGCGATGAAGAAATATGCGACCATCTTCTTCATCGTCCTCGCTTTGTTTCCCGCGTATGGTGAGCTGGTTATGCTCGATCTCCACATCCAGATCATCCATTGAAAATCCGGCCACGGCCAGCGTAATGCGCAGGCCTTCATTGCCGATTTGCTCTATATTATAAGGGGGATAGCCTTCATTACCGGTTTTACGCAAACGGTCAAAGGTCTTTTCAAAATGATCGAAACCCAGAAATAGCGGGCTGTCGAACAGGGTTAATCTTGTATTCATTTATGGTCTCCTCATCGTCGAGCGAGTCTAAAACGGGAAGGCCCGCCATGTGCAGCGCCTTATAATTTATTATATAGGAAATTTCATAAAAACATCAAGGGTGCTTGAAAAGTACCTAGCCGTTTTGAACAGCGCGCTCTTTCACGAACTGGCGGTCACAATATCCGCATTCCACCTTATCTTGCTTATCAAACGTGTACCAGACATTGGGATGCCCCAGCACGCCGCCGCCGCCATCACACATAACCTGATCGGCATCGGCATCAACAGTGATAATTTCTGGCATCGGGATGGGCATATATTTTTTCCGCAAATTGAGGCTTTATTAATATTAGGGTTTTAAATTAAAATCAAAACCTATGCTTTTCAATAGCATATTTGATAAAATGCGCACAGTATTCTTTTAGATGGAAACAGCATGAAAACACAGACACGCGTACAGTTCGCCCAAAATAAGGCCGTTGAAGGCCGCGAAGCCCAATATATTGACGTAAACGTGGACGTCGCCAAAATAATGAAAAGTTGGCGGATGTCACTATTTAGCCATGAATGGCTGCTGTCCGACGGGCGTCTTAAAGATTTAAAAGAGCTGCCCGCCAGCGAACAAATGAAGCGCCAAGCGGTCGAACTAGCGATTGCCAACGGCAAAGCCCTACCAAAACCCGTTTTGGGGATAGGCTTGCTGGATAATGTCGAGATCGGTACGGGCAAGCCTGAATTTCTTACGTTAGCGGCCCTTGGGCACGACCAAATTCCTGTCCATATCCCCAAATCCAATGAAAGCGATTTCAAAGATTTCATTGCTGAGGTAGAATAAAAAGATGAGAGTTTTTCTAAAACTGCGCGCGGGATTAGCGCGAGGCAACATAAAAGCGCGCAAGACCCCCAGAAATGGCGAGCGCGGCAATGTTCTGTTTTATATCTTGATCGCCGTTGCCTTGATCGCGGCCTTATCCTATGCCGTCTCCAGCACGGGGCGCGGCGGTTCAACCGACATCTCGGCTGAAAGAGCCAATCTGGCCGCTTCAGAAATTCTGGAATACGCCAATGTTCTTTCAAGCGCCACAACCCAATTAAAATTACGCGGGTGCAGTGATATCGAGGTCAGTTTCGACAATACCATATCCGGTACCGATTACAGCAACACGAATGCTCCCGCTGATAATACCTGCAATGTATTTCATGTTGCCGGGGGCGGCGTGCAATATATCGACCCCGAGGCCGAATGGCTTGATAACGATTTCAACGCAGAAGATTATTTTGGCGAAACGCTAATTACAGCAACAGCTTGCGTGGATCAAATCGGTAGCGGCACAGCAGATTGTGCTGCGGCAGGCAGCGGCGCAGCTGAATTAATAGCCGTTACAGGTTTCATAAAAGAAGAAATCTGCATCAGCCTTAACAGAAAGCTTGGCGTTGGCACAGCCGGGGCAGCCCCCCCGGTTGATGACGGCAGCGCATGGCCGACAAGCAGCACTGCTTATCAGGGTAATTATACAGGCGGAACACGCATACAGGATAGCGGTCAAATACTGGATGGTAGGAAGGCCGCTTGTTTTGAAGCCACGACAAATCCTGCAGGCGGCTTCCATTTTTATAAAGTCTTGCTGGCGCGGTAATTAAAGCTGCGGCGCTTCTTGGCGCGGGATATCCAGCGCGTCCAGATAATCCAGAAGAAACTGTTTTTTGCCTGAAAGATCATCATTCGACATATGAATGAACACGGCGGCGTTCCCTTTCGGGGTTACGTTTTCCAGCGTGCGGTAATAGAGATATTCGCAGAGATACGAACCCGCCTGATCACTGAGGCCGACATCATATCCGCGCAGCTTTTCATGATCGCGCAACGCCAGCAGCGAAGGCGCGCCGCTGTAATGTGCAGCAGCCGCCGCGTTAAAAACCGGGCACTTGCCATTATCATCAGACTTGAAGGCCGTTTTGCGCCCGATGGTCTCGAAACGGATCGGCGGCGCGCTCTGGCGCATGATGCCTAGTGATATGACATTGAAATAATCGCGGGTTTTCAGACTTGCGATAAAATCATCAACGGCATCATAGAGCACATCCAGTACGGCAATTTCTATCCCGCGGCGCTTAAGCTCCGGTCTTAAATCTTCCAGAACTTGCTGCGTTATATTGCTGCTGCGATCGCCCCAGGGCTTAAATCCCGTAATCAAGAGCGGCTTTTGCGGCATCGTGCGTTACGTCCTTTTCCAGACGGGGCCGTTCGGGGTATCGGTAATCTCCACGCCCATCGCGGCCAATTCATCACGAATTTCATCGGCGCGGGCGAAATTTTTGTTCGCTTTGGCCTGCGTACGCTCGGTGACCAGCGCGTCGATTTCGGCATCGTGTTCGCTGTCATGGGTATCGGGGTGCCCCTCACCCGCCCGCGCGCTTGTCAGGGCAATATCCACACCCAGAACATCCAGAGTGTTATGCAGGATGGATTTGAGCGTGATCATCTCTTGCGCATCATCACATTGGCCGATTTTCTTCAGCAACTCACCAAGGCGGGTAAAAGCCAGCGGCGTGTTCAAATCGTCGCATAACGCGGCCATGACGCCCGCATCGACATTTTGCTCAGCCGGGTTCATCTCGACATCAATAAGACGCATCATGGCGGCCTCAATCTTACCGAGCATAATTTCGGCCTGATGGAGAGCTTGCGCGCTCCAATCCAGCGGCTTGCGGTATTGCGCGGAGAGTAGCGCCAGGCGGATCATCATCGGCGCAATGGCCGGATCGGCAATCAGATCATGCACAAGCGTCACATTGCCCAGCGATTTGGACATTTTCTCGCCCTCAACCGTGACAAATCCGTTATGCACCCATACCCGCGCGAAATCTTCGGGCGAGAGGTTATGCGCGCCGCAGCTTTGCGCGATCTCGTTTTCATGATGTGGGAATTTCAAATCCGCGCCGCCGCCGTGAATATCGAAAGGCAGTTTCAAATGCTTCTCCGCCATAGCGCTGCATTCGATATGCCAGCCCGGACGCCCGCGCCCCCATGGGCTGTCCCATCCCGGCTCCCCATCCGCGCTGGGTTTCCAGAGCACAAAATCAGCGGGGTCTTTTTTGTAGGAGGCAACTTCAACGCGCGAGCCTGCGATTTGTTCATCGCGGCTGCGGCCTGACAGGGCGCCGTACGCATCTCCGTACGCGGGCACATTAAACAAGACATGGCCTTCAGAATCATAGGCCATACCGCGGGAAATAAGACCTTCTATCAGGGTAACCATCTCCGCAATGTGAGTGGTGGCACGCGGCTGTACGTCTGGCAAAGCGCACCCCAGCGCGCTCATATCATCATTATATATTGTGGTGTAATGCGCGGTGATCTCGTCAATGGGCCGGCCTGTTTCCTTGGCAGCGGCCATGATTTTATCGTCGACATCGGTGATGTTCGAGACATATTTGACATGCGCATCGCCATAAACATGTTTCAGAAGGCGTGCTAGCACATCAAAGACTACGGCCATGCGCGCATTGCCGATATGGGCGTAGTTATAAACGGTCGGGCCGCAGGCATAGAGGCGGACGTCTTTCTCATCAATCGGGACAAAATCAATTTTCTCCCGGGCGAGAGAATTATAAAGCCTGATCTGTGGGCGCTGCGTCATTTTTGTTTCCTTGAACATGTAACTTTTTACTGGAAAATAAGCGAAAATAAAGGTAATACCAAGCCCTAAGATAAAATTCTATTTGGAAACATGACAATGGCGAGTGAAATCATCAACCCGAAAGCATTTAATAAGGACATTAATATGAGCGAACGTCCAAGCCAAGAAGAAGCCGAAGAAGCCGTAAGAACGCTCCTACGCTGGGCCGGGGAAAACCCGAGTCGCGAGGGATTGGTCGATACCCCAAAGCGCGTGACCAAAGCGTATCAGGAGTTTTTCGCAGGATATGCGCAAGATGCGCACAAGGAATTGGCCAAAACTTTTGAAGACATTCAAGGCTTTGACGACATGGTTCTGGTAAAGGACATCGAATTCGTATCACATTGCGAACACCACATGGTGCCAATTATCGGTAAAGCGCATGTAGCCTATTGGCCCGATCAAAAAGTGGTCGGTATTTCCAAGCTTGCGCGCATTGTCGATATTTATTCCAAACGTTTGGTATCGCAGGAAAAGATGACCAAACAAATCGTGGACACGATTGAAGAAGCCCTAAGCCCCAAAGGTGCCGCCGTGATGATTGATGCAAACCATCAATGCATGTCGATCCGCGGGGTCAGCAAAATTCACTCATCGACCTCGACATCAATGTTTTCAGGTTGCTTCAAAGAAGACCGCGACCTGCAGCGCAGGTTCATGGATATGATCGCCTATACGTCCAGCCGTTAATGCACAGGTAGCTCCGATGCGCCTCGGCGCATCGCCCCTTGAATATAAGGGGAGGCCTTTACGATATTGAGAAGGCGTTCTTTCGAGAACGGCTTTTTCAGGAAGTTATGCGCCCCGCCTGTGGCTGATTTCACGATATTATCTTTCATCGTATCCACGCTCAACATAACCGCATAGACATGCGGGTCTATCGTTTTCAGCGCGTTTAAGACCTGATGCCCGTTTAAACCCGGCAGATGAATGTCGATAAAGACAATGTCGGGCGCATTTTCAATATATTGCAAAATGGCATCTTCCCCGCTGCGCGAGAGAATCATATCATATTCGCGGTTTAAAATTCCGGCGGCATATGAAGCCGTAAAACGATCATCTTCCACCACCTGCACAAGGGCATGATCACGGCGTTCGCGTCGTAAACCAATACTGCCGATTTTGTGGCGATCTGCCATTTCACGGTACGCCGCCATGCGCTTGGCGCTCAAAAATTTGTGATCGGCCAGTTTTTGATACGTGTAGAGCTCATGTTCTAAAATTCCGAAATCCGCCATGCCTTTATCCAGCCGCGCAGCCATGAATTTATAAAGCCCTTGTAACATTTCCTTACTGTCATCGGATTTATAGGGCGCCACCAGCGCGATATCATTATCATCGAACAGATAAAGCGTCGCTTTCGGGATATGTCCCGCCTTTTCTTTCAGGGCTTCGAATTCGCCCTCTGCGTTCTGGCGCCTTTGCGAGAGGTATTTATTGATAGCGGAAGAATTGGTGATGATCTCGGCATGCGTGATGCGCTTTGATAAAGAAAAATACAATATTGCCCACCCGTGTGGCGCATTTTTCAAGCGCTGAATATTGGTCAGAAAATGATGTTCCGCGCTCTTTAGTACTGCTTCCATGCTCTTACACCCTTATTAATCATTGCTTATTTTCCAAGCTTTATAAGACAAGCATACAGAACAATGATTAAAAGAGCCTATAATTTCCCTCGCATTTTAGACAAATATAAGGGAATTCTAAAGCTTCAAACTCCACTCCAGCTTTGGATTACCAAGCCCGAGAGGAAGAGGAATGATCTCTCCCGCCGGAGTTTTTAGCGCGTGTGTTTCAGAGGGAGTTTTCTCAAGAGTAAAGGTTTTATCCGAAAGTGGGAGATCATAAAATTGACGGCCATTATGACAGAGGAAATTCTCGAATATGCGCGCGCCTTCATCACTTGATAAATCAATGCCAGCCTCTTCAAAGCCTTGCGCGTAGAGCTGAGGCGCGATACCGCCTGTAAAGCATCCGGCGGCGCAGCCACATTCGGTGGTTTTTGTGGTATGCGCAGCGCTGTCGGTTCCGGCGTAGAATTTCGTATTGGCAGGATCGGTTACGGCTTTGCGGATGGCTTCACGGTCTTCATTAAATTTCACGAGTGGCAGGCAGAATAAATGGTATTTTAAGCCTTGCAAAAGATGCCCAACCGTATAGAGGATATGTTGCGGCGTGACGCTGGCGGCGACATTGTCTCCTGCGGCGCTCACAAGATCAACGGCCGTTTTGGTGGTGATATGTTCGCAAGCCAAGCGAATATTCGGGATTTTATCCAGCAGGGCGGGCACGCGCTCGGTATAGAAAATCTCTTCCGCATTGCCCGCGCGGTCGAAATATTGCTCGGCGGGCAAATGGTGTTCTTCGCCGTGAATACACAGCGTCACATCATGATCGCGCATCGCCTCGAAGACGCCGTTTTCAATGAAATTTGTGAAGGGGTAGCCGAAATCCGCGCCCGTTGTACCGTGGGGCGGATAATATTTACAGGCCTTCAGCAAGCCCGCCTTTGCGCCCTCTTCAATCATTTTCGGTGTGGTGTCCTTGGTCAGGTATAATGGGGTGATGATATTTGAAAAAGCGTCCCCACCGGCGCGCATAATGATCTCGCGGTAGGCCTCAATGCTCCAATACGGCAAATCATCGCCCTCGAACACCTTGGCTACAGGCGGTTTTGTATTGGGCATGGCCAGAAATCCCGCGCACCCCATTGCGC
>CAXBAL010000041.1:0-11289 GCA_963973475.1 uncultured Micavibrio sp. | reverse complement strand
ATCCGAAGACACATCACAAACACGCTTGGCGCCCTGCCCGTTCAGGCGGAAACTCACAACCGCTTCACCGCTCTGGCCAAAACTTGGTGATGCCGTCTCCAGCATCTCGCCTGTAATCATCGCACGGCGTTCAACATTTAAATCCACGCCAGGTTCATCCACCAGCGGCAAAGTCTTACCGCCCATACCGGCACCTTCATAGAGCAGGTGGAACGTCAGCTTCGCCGTCGTTCCGACAATGCGTTTCAAATCCTCGGCATTGGCACCGGGCACCTGCAAAAGCAAACGGTCATCGCCTTGACGTGCAATGCTCGGCTCGGTCGTGCCCAGCTCATCCACGCGGCGGCGAACGATCTCAATGGATTGCTGAATAGTCTGGTCGACAATCTCTGTCACTTCGGCCTCGCTCAAACGTGCCTCCAGCGTTCTGCCCTCATCGGGGGAGCTAACTTGCATATTTTGCCCCAGATTGCGTAATATTTTGCGGGCTTCCTCGGCATCGCCTTGTTCACGCAAAACAACGCGCATCCCTTTATCCAGCGTCCCGATACGGGAATATCCGATGCGGGCTTCACGTAAGGAACTACGCGCATCCTGCACCATCAAATCAGAGCGCTCCTCGAACACCACATCAACATCAACCCCATAGAGCAAATGCGCACCGCCGCGCAAATCCAAACCAAGATTGATCGTCTTGTTCGGCAACCACGAGGGCACCGCCGCGCGCAATGCATTTTGCGCATCAACACTCAGCAAATTGGGCATGCTATAGGCAAATCCCATCACCGTTACGATGATGACCATTATATATTTCCAGCGCGGTATTTGAATCATGGCTCTAGTTTCTTAATTAAAGGGGTATGTTTATTGTATGGGCTTACTTCTTCTTGGCCGTTTTAGAGGCCGGAGCCTTGGCGCTCGCGGTTTTCTTCGCAGGCTTGGCCGGATCTTTCGCCTTCGCGGTTGTATCCACCTTATCGGTTTTGACCTCCTTATCGGCCTTGGCATCTTTGGACGGCTTCGCGCTTAAACGCGGGTCGTCCTTCTGGTGAATAGTGGAGCGCAAAGCAGTCACTTTCATATCTCCCAGATTGATAACAATCTCATCCTCACCCTCAACGATTTTCTCGACAGTCCCGATTAAGCCGCCGCCGGTTACAACGCGGTCGCCCTTTTTCAGCGCGTTTAACATTTTGCTGTGCTCTTTAAAACGGCGCTGCTGTGGCAGGATCAAAAGGATATAGAACAAAAAGACCAGAACCCCGACCACCATCAAATTCTGCATAATCAGCTCTGTCGCGCCGGGCGCATCTGGAATCGGTGGAATTTCTCCTTCCAATTCGGCTAAACTCTCGGTCGCTTGCGCATATGCTTTGGCTATAAACATGGATATGTCCTTATAATTCTATCATTGGTTTTTAATATGAATGCGACTATAAAGACTTGATAAACAAAGGCAAGACATGAACGAAATCAATCCAGATAAATTATTGAATACTTTGGAACGCATCGCCGCCGCGCTGGAAAAACAGGCCGGATCACACGTTCCTGCCCCGTTTGATTTCAGCGCGAGCAACAAATCCGCCTATGTCTGGAACGCGGAAGGCAAAACCTTGACCCCTGTCACGGATACAGGCGCGCTCCCCCTTGATCGCCTGATCGGCATTGACGACCAAAAAGAAACCTTAATGGCCAATACCGCGCAATTCGCCAAGGGCTATGCGGCCAATAACGCCCTACTCTGGGGCGCGCGCGGCATGGGCAAAAGCTCCATAGTCAAGGCCATTCATGCAGACCTCGCCAACACTTACCCGCTCATCCTGATTGAAATTCACCGCGAGGACATCACCACACTCGGCGCCCTGCTGAACATAATCAAAGGCGCGGGCGACAAACGCTTCATCCTGTATTGCGATGACCTATCCTTTGATGAACAAGACAGCTCCTATAAATCCCTCAAAGCCGTCCTAGAAGGAGGCATACAGGCGCGCCCTGAGAACGTGATTTTCTACGCCACCTCCAACCGCCGCCATCTGATGCCGCGCAATATGATCGAAAACGAAGCCCGCAGCGCTATCCACGGCGGCGAAACGGTCGAGGAAAAAGTTTCCCTCTCCGACCGCTTCGGTCTCTGGCTCGGCTTCTATCCGTGCGGGCAGGACGAATATTTCGCCATGGTTGAGGGCTACGCCAAATATTTGGGTTTAAATGGTTCAGCCGAAGAGCTACGCGCCGCGGCTCTGGAATGGTCAATGCTGCGCGGTGGGCGCTCTGGCCGGATAGCATGGCAATTCATTCAGGATTTGGCAGGAAAACAAGGCAAAAGCCTTTAATAATAATTGCGCACCAATCGCATAAATATCCAGAAGGACGTAATAATCAGGGCGGTGAAAAATAAAAACCCGAAACCGGACTGGATATAATCATCAATGAACATCCCCACCAAAGAATAAAACAGCGGCCATTGTAAGAACAGCCCCGCCACCAGCGAGAAATACCCGAACACCCGGCCGCGCTTGGGATTATCTTTCAAATAAACCACCTCGACCAAATCCCCGACATTGGCGGGGCGCAGCAGATAGCCGATGCTATCAATTTTCGTCATCCGGCAAAGCGCTTCTTTGCTTTTCAAATCAGCATCCATATCAAAACTGACCAAGGGCAGGATTTTCGATTTGTTGCGCTTTTTCTGAAACCCCACAATTTTCGCGACCGCCACTTTCGATCGTAGCCGCCAGTACAAAGCATCCCCCATCAAATAAAGCCCGCCCAGCGATAACAGCGCGTAAACCCCCATCCAGATCATATCTAAATCCATGTACGCGCCCCTTGGTTATTGTTGCTCTGTGCCATCTAACTTCCCAAATACCCTTGCGGGTTGATTGCCTCTGTCCCGCGGCGAATTTCAAAATGCAATTGCGGCGCTGATACCGCGCCCGTTGATCCGACCGTGCCGATGGTCTGACCGCGCTTGACCGTCTGACCGCGCTTGATCAGGAATTTATCCAGATGCGCATAGGCGCTCATATACCGGTCGGCGTGGCGCACAAGGATCAAATTCCCCGATCCCTTCAGCTCGTTGCCGACATAAACAACCACGCCGTTCTCGGCGGCCTTTACAGGCGTCCCCCGCTCCGCGGCTATATTAATCCCGTCATTATGCAACCCGTCTTTTTTCGGCCCGTATCCCGATATAATATTCCCGTTTACAGGTTGCAGGAATTTTGAGGCCGCGCGGCTTGGCGGGGTGGATGAGATTTTCACGGGCCGCGACACGGCCTCCTTCGCGGCGGGCACATTGGCTGGGCGCGTTCTGGCCACCGCGCCAACAGGCGGCTTTTGCGATGGGTTCACACTGGCCACCCGCACGCTGGCTGGCTTTGGCCGCGGCGTGGGCGCTGGAATACTGGATGGCATCCGCAGCACTTGCCCGGTTTTAATCGTATAGGGCGCGCGCAAATTGTTCTGCCGCGCCACGGCGGAGGTGTCGGTGCTGAACATGCGGGAAACTTCATAGAGCGTATCGCCGCTGCGCACTTTATATTTTTGGGGCGGCGGCAATCGCAAACGCTGCCCCTCATCCAGCATAAACGGCGCGTTCAACTTGTTCAAATACGCAATATCACGCATTGAAATGCGGTAACGCTTGGAAATATCATACAGCGTATCGCCGCCCATAACGACATGCACGCCCGCACTACCCAGCCCCGCACTCGACCCATAAGTGCTGACAGGGGCGGGCTCTTGCGATGTGCTGAGACACGAAGGCAAGAACAAAACAGGGATCAGGGCTATAAAAACGAGTGGAAAGCGTGAGCGGATCATCCTTAATACTATACAACAGATTGGCTGAAGATCAAACGCCGCAAAGGCGATAATCACCGCTCGCCGCCTTCATCGGACTTTGCCATATCGGGCAATAGCGGCACAAATCGCACAGGCATCAAATCCTTAACCGAATAAGCCTCGCCCGTTTCTTTCTTATAGAGCCGCAATATTTGCGCCCCATCGACGGCGACAGGAATTACCATCAACCCACCGTCTTTGAGCTGCTCCAGCAAGGCTGGCGGCGGGCGGTCTTTCGCCGCGGCGGTCACGATTATCTTGTCGAATGGCGCTTGCTTCGGCCACCCCTTCATCCCGTCTCCGGCTATCGCGGTAATATTGCGCAAACGCTGCGCCTCCAACCGCTTTTCGGCATCCACCAATAACGGCTTATGGCGCTCGATCGTGTAGACACGGCGACAGAGCTTCGAAAGCACGGCGCATTGATAGCCGCACCCCGTTCCAACCTCCAGCACCTTATCACGGTCTGAAAGCTGCAAAGCCTGTGTCATGCTCGCCACCACAAAAGGCTGGCTGATCGTTTGCCCGCGTCCGATAGGCAGGGCAATATCATCCCAAGCCTGATCTTGCATCGCTTGGGGAACATAAAGCTCACGCGGCACAGTCTCCATCGCCGAAAGCACCCGCGTATCGGTAATCCCTCTATTGCGCAAATGCATAATCAAACGAATGCGTTTATTGGTATCTTGGATGTTCATAATTAAGCTCGGCGCCGGATTTTGAAAATTGTAAAAAAGTCCCCGCCATTACAAATGATTTACCGGATTCCGTAAAGGGCTTTTTTGTGCAACCAAAAGAAGCTGCACACACACCCTATGCTAAAAAGGGCGCAAATCTTGACAAAGAGACCAAAGATATGTAAATGTCCAATCTTTAAAAGGGGAGAAAAATCATGAAAAGGAAAAACAAATCCGCACGCAGTGACTACCTGAAAATTGCTGCCTGTATAGGCATAACTCTAAGCATGGCTTTTGCCGCAAGGGCTATAGGAGCCGAGGAACTAACCGCACCGGACATAGATAATGTTCACTCTTTTCCAGTGGAAATCGCAACCCCCGCGCCCCATTATGACAGCCCTCAGTAACGAGAGCCCTTCTTCAGGAGAATAACAATGGCCAAAGACAACAAAAGATCAGACAATATTTTTTCTGACATTGATGCCGAAAATATAACACATGAAAACATCGATGAAGTTATAGAGAAAATTAAGCAAAAAGCACGCGCACGCGCTGCCGAGTCATGTGAAAACCTTCCCTCCGAAGGAAGCGGCCCCATTAGTAAAATAAGTTTATTAGGCCTTAGCGCCATATTGTGTTTAACAGTTGCATTTTTCGCTGCGGATAAGGACAATTCTGACGATACTGTAAAAACAGACAACAACAAAACGACAACGCATACAATTAAACAAGCGCCCGCACAGGAAAAGAACGAAGAACAAAAAGACGACAACTCCATCTGGAATAATGATGGCGGCAGCCTTGTGCCCGGCACACCTGGAATCGTCCCTGGCGTCTCATTATTTTAAAAGGAAGGTTAACAAAACCGCCCCTGCAAACACCCCAATTTATACCGGAGCCAAATCTATAGAAAGCCGCCCTTACGCCGCGGCTTTTTTCATGGCCTCTTTCGTAATTTTTTCAATCCCGCCCATATACGGCTTCAATACATCCGGCACAAATACCCCGCCATCTTCGGCATCATAATAATTCTCCAGCACGGCAATCAGCGCACGCCCTACGGCCACACCAGACCCGTTCAGCGTATGCACGAACCGCGTTTGCTTCTCACCTTTTGAACGTGTGCGTGAATTCATGCGGCGCGCCTGAAAGTCTCCGCAATTCGAACAGCTTGAGATTTCGCGGTAGCGCCCCTGCCCCGGCAACCAGACCTCCAGATCATAAGTCTTGCGCGCGCCAAAACCCGTATCACCGCTACACAAAGTCACTACGCGGTAAGGCAAGTTCAGCTTCTGCAAAACATTCTCCGCGCATTTTGTCATACGCTCGTGTTCCTCTACGGAGCTTTCCGGCGAAGTAATGCTCACCATCTCGACCTTATAGAACTGATGCTGGCGGATCATACCGCGCGTGTCTTTTCCCGCGCTTCCGGCTTCTGATCGGAAACACGGCGTAAAGGCCGTGTAACGGCGCGGCAAAGTCTCTTCCTCTACAATGGCATCGGCCACAATATTGGTCAGCGGCACCTCGGAGGTAGGTATGAGCCACCTACTGGACGTCACTTCGCTCTCCAGCTCCGTCGATTTTTCCGGAATGCGGAACAAATCTTCGGCAAATTTCGGCAATTGCCCCGTCCCGAACAGCGCATTATCGCGCACGATCAGCGGCGGTGATACTTCCATATAACCATGCTCCGCGGTATGTGTATCCAAAAAGAACTGCGCGAGCGCCCGCTCCAAACGCGCCAACGGCCCCGCCAATATCGTAAAACGGCTGCCCGACATTTTGGCCGCCGTCTCCGCGTCCATCATCTGCAAGGCCTCGCCGATCTCGAAATGCTCCGGCGTTTTATCTTTGCGCGGCTCGCCCCATACGCGCAACTCGATATTCTCGGCCTCATCCGCGCCATCGGGCACGTCCTCGCTCATAATATTGGGCAGGGCGGCCAGATGCTGGCTGGTTTGCTCCAATAAACTGCGGTCGCGCTCTTCCAACTCGCCCATGCGGGTTTTCAGCGCGCTCACCTCATCCATAACGGCCTGCGCATCGCCGCCCTCTTTTTTAATCTGGCCGATCATTTTGGATTTTTCATTGCGCACCGCTTGCAATTCCTGCAATTCGGTCATCACCTTGCGGCGCTCCTCGTCCATGCGCAGAATATCGCCCGATTGCGGCCCCATCTTGCGGCGCTTCATGGCGGCGTCAAAGGCATCAGGGTTTTCGCGAATAAATTTTATATCGTGCATGATTTAGTATCTTTTCCCTTATATCGTCATTGCGAGGAGCGTTAGAGACGCGGCAATCCATTGCTTTGGTTATTATGGATTGCTTCGCTTGCGCTCGCAATGACGGAATTTTTTTGTGTTCAACCGCATTAATCTGTGGTTTTTATAAATTATGACGCATATTTATTCAATCCATAAACCGGAGAAAGATTTACCCCTTATCTTCGATAGCCCCCATAGCGGGCAGGACTATCCTGCGGATTTCGCCTATATATGCTCCCGCGCCGATCTGGAACGGGCCGAAGACAAATATGTGGATGACCTTTTTTCCTGCGCGCCCTCATATGGCGGCACATTATTATTGGCGCATTTCCCGCGCAGCTATATTGACGTCAATCGCGCCATCGACGATATCGACCTTGATCTGATCGAAGGCGGCCACTGGCCGGCCGATCTGTACGGCCCCATTGCGCCCTCCGCCCGCTCTGACGCCGGAATCGGCCTGATCCGCCGCCTGATCCGCCCCGGCGTGCCGCTATACGGCGCAAAATTAAGCGCAGAGATGGTGCACCAGCGCATCAACGATTATTACATCCCCTATCATAAAAAACTCGAAGAACTCATTGAAACCGCACACTTTAATTTCGGTGAGAGCTGGCACATTAATTGTCATTCCATGCCAGATTCCAGCGCCCGCCCGCGCATGCCGGTTGCCATCAACGGCCTGCACGCCAGAAACGCAGATTTCGTGATCGGTGATAGGGACGGCAGCACCGCAAGCCTTCACTTCACCCACGCCCTGCGCGATTTCCTCAAAGGTCTCGGCTACACTGTCACCATCAACGACCCGTATAAAGGCGTGGAGCTGATAAGACGCTACTCCAACCCCGCTCGCGGTCGCCACTCGGTGCAAATCGAGATCAACAAAGCACTTTACATGAATGAAGAGACACGCGAAAAAACACGCTATTACAATGAACTAAAAGATAATATTCAGAAAATGGTTGACTTCGTATCCACCTACGCCAGCGCCCAGCTTATACCCAGAGCGGCAGATTAATCCCACCTCCAACGAAATTTGCATCCTGATTCCGCATCCTATACAATATATACATAATCACAAAAAAAGATGTATATGGCCGATATAAAAACAGAACAAACTTCAGCAGAGCAAAATGCATCACTCTTGGCAATGATGCTCAGCATGATGGATCGACTTTTCACTCCAAACGAGCCGAAACTAAACGAGCCCGAAATCGTTATTACAGACTTTAAAAGAGCCGGATACGAAGACGATCTGGAGCGCGTTGAAGGCGATGGCATAAGCTACGGCGCAGCGGTAAAAATCGACATTAACAACATCCATTCGCTCTGCCTTGACGATGATCCGCAAATCCTGAATATGGATGAAAACGGTCAGTTCCACGAACCGGAGGATATTCCGCAAGACCCGAACATCCCCGCAGATTCCGTCCTTAATATACAGTCACCGGAAATGTTTTTAAATTCCGTCTCCGTAGAGGGAGACAGCAAAATGTCGCATCAAATTGATGCGTCGGGAAACCCCGTTTATAACGGACTGGAAGATGCTTCTTTCCACATCCGCCGCGTAGAATATAACGGCGAAACGACAGGCTACCTCGTGTCTCCACATGAAGATGGCGCCTTTGGCTATTATCTAGGGCCGGATGCTATTGATTACGCGGGCCTCCCTGAAGACATGCGCAATACGCTAAGCACCCCGGAACCGGAATCTCCACCTGAAAACCCTCATGCTCCAAATGCCCTGAAGGCCGAGAATACACCGTCCCAAAATCTTAACGCGTTACAACCGCTTTAATAACTGCGGCCTTTAGTCTTTTCCGCTAAAAACATCCATATGTTTATTAAGCGCCCGATCAAGAGCGGCATAATCAGTCCTCACTCCCAGCGCCTCCATGCTCATCACCCCATGCTCGGCAATGCCGCACGGCACAATTCCGTCAAAATGCGATAGATCGGGGTTCACGTTGATCGAAATCCCGTGCAGCGTGACCCAGCGCCGTATGCGAACGCCAATAGCCGCAATTTTCTCCTCTCGTCCATCCTCACGCACGACCCAGATGCCGACGCGGCCACATCTGCGCTCGCCCGTGATACCGAATTCGGCAAGGCTGCGGATAATCCATTCCTCCAGCTGCCAGACATATTTCTTCACATCAGGTGCCTTTTGGCGCTTGCGTAAATCCATCATCACATAGGCCACGCGCTGCCCCGGGCCATGATAGGTATACTCCCCGCCCCGCCCGCTGGGGTAAACCGGAAACCGCGCCTCCAGCAAATCATCATCTTTGGCACTCGTGCCACCCGTATATAAAGGGGGGTGCTCCAACAACCACACGCATTCTTCGGCCTCGCCTTTATAAATAGCGTCAACCCGCTCATCCATAAAGGACAGCGCGTCGGGATATTCCACAGGGTCAGTCGAGATTTTCCATTCCATAGCGCCATCATTAAAACAAAGCGCGCGTCCGCGCAAAGCAAAAAATATGCACCCTGCCTGCGAAACATACTTGCCCACTGCAATTTTATTTGCTAACAATCGCCCTTGCTGATTTTACGCGGCCGTGGCGGAATCGGTAGACGCGCAAGACTAAGGATCTTGTGGGAGCAATCCTGTGGAGGTTCAAGTCCTCTCGGCCGCACCATCTATAAATTCGTATTTTTCAATACACAAAAAAAGCCCACTATAGAATAGCGGGCTTTTTGTAAAATCAAACGCGTCTAACTTATTTATTTTTCTTATTTAGCTTAACAACTGTGTCGGCCGTCAAAACGCCATTTTTCAGTAAATCTTCGTTGAGATTACCGTAAACCAGAACATTATCGCCTTTTTCAACATGTAAACGGCTTTCTTCTCTGTCAGGTGACAAAGGCTTCATATTAACCTTTATTGCACCCGCATCCGTTTGCATTGTGAATTTTTCATCCATTAGAGATGTCACGTCCCCTGTTATAGTAACCATGTTAGGATTTTTGATTTCACTCGCGGATATACTTCTCTCAGAGCCAGTATCAGAACTTGTTGCATCGCTCACAGTTCCGGTATTATCACCAGAGGCCATATCGCTCCCGGAGCTTGGATCTGCCCCTAAATCACGATCGTAATAATAGACATAGTAAGTGGGAACACTATCATCGACTGAGTAGAAATTATTATTAGCGGTAAAGTATATAGAATCTGCTTCGATTTCATCTTCTGCGTACCAGTTGTCATCTACTTCGCCGGTAATGACTACTTTTTCACCGTTTTTCAGATGATTACGCAAATCGGTAAAATCCAGTAAATTCCACTCACGGTAATCCACATTAACACTTTGCCCATCTACCATTAACACAAATTCATCATCGGACAAATTTGAAATTGTACCGGCTGCAACAATTTGCGCATCGTCTTCAAAAGCTTGAAGGTTCGCCGCATTGGCCTCGCTTGAATACATGCCAAAGCTACCTAATGCAAAAGTACACACGGATAAAGTCAAAATCTTCTTAATCATTTTAAAAACCTTTCTTTTAATGATTGGTTACCTACCCAACAAAGGCGGTCCATGACAGTTCCTTATTGATTTTATTTCATTCAGGTTCTGGAAATCATCTTCCCATGCACCCCCCGCTTAGTCTAATCCTGATCGTCTCGCTCCATGCGTTCGCGCATACCGCCACCAACCGTGCGCCCCTCTTGCATTGGTGCAAAGATTGCCCCCTCGGTCATTGGCGCTTCCCTTGCTTTCTTGCTTTCCTTCTTGGCGATACTGGCCGACATATGCTCGGTCATATCCGGAAAAAGATGGTGCGAAATATCGAAAGTCTTGGCCTTAGCGCCAACCGGTATTTCTTCCTTGGGCTCGGTGCACGCCTTTACAATCGCATCCACAACAATCTGCGGATCATCCATCATCGCCATGCGCGGCGCGTGCCCCGTATAATTGGCAGCATGCGTCCACCACGGCGTATCCACCGCCCACGGCATAATGGTGGCCACTTGCATCGTGTCATCGGTGCCGTTCAAGCGCAGCTCTTCATTCAGCGAGCGCCCAAGGCTCAGTACGGCCGATTTCGTTGCCGCATAAGTATTTTGTAACGCCAGCGGAATTTCGCTATCCACCGACCCAACATTCACAAGCGTGCCATACCCCTGCTTCATAAATTGCTTCAGCGCAGCATGCGCACCATATATAAGGCCTTTCAAATTCACATCGACAAGGCGGGCATGCGCCTCCAGCGGAATTTGCCAGAAATACCCAAGCGCACCGACACCGACATTGTTAATCCAGACATCAATTTTTCCGAATTCCTCCAGCGCCGCTTCGGTGACCGCCTGAATATCCTCCGCATTGCTGACATCGGCAGAGACCGCAATAGCATTACCGCCCTCATTGCGAATATCCTGCACAATTTCACCCAGCAAATCTTCCCTGCGCGCCACGACCACAACATTGGCGCCCTGACGCCCCAACTCAATTGCAGCTCCTCGTCCAAACCCGCTGGACGCACCGCAAATA
>CAXBAL010000040.1:0-11296 GCA_963973475.1 uncultured Micavibrio sp. | reverse complement strand
TCATCGGGGTCAAAAGAATCCAGCATGGTGTTACCCAGAGTAATAGTCGTGCCTTCATCCATAGTAGGCGCCGCATTGGTTGTAATATCGGGCGCGTTGTTGGTGTTATCGACAGTAAGATTAAACGTGCCGCTGGCTGTTCCGGCCAGATTTTCACCGCCATCCGATACGGTGAAATCAAAGCTGGCCGAGGGGGCAGGATCGGCATGGCGGAATACCACGAGCGAGTTGTTGATATCGGCCTGCGTGAATGATGTGATAGCCACATTCGGATTGGCCAGATATTCCAACTGTCCGCCGCTTACGCTATCGATTGTGTAATCAATGCCCGATGGCGCATCATCGGTATCGGCCGCCGCAAGAACGGAGTTTTTCAGGATCACGATGCTGTTCTGGTTCACGCTTGTGCCTATATTCACAGCGATGGTCGGCGCGTCATTGACATCTATTTTGGCAATGGTGAAAGTTCCGGTCGCGGGCAAAGCGCCGTCGGCGCCGTCATCGGCCACACTGAATTCGATAATGCCGTCCTGTTCATTGCCATCATGTTGGAACAAGACGCGGTTGTTGTTGATGTCGTCCTGCGTAAAGGTCGTAATTGGTATTGCAGTCGCAGAAGCAAATACGAAATTCCCGTTAAACTGGTTGGTCAGCGTGTAGACCAGATTGGCATTGTTATCATCAATATCGGTGGCGGCCAGCATGGCGCTGGTTACAACGACGCTTTGCCCTTCTACAACGCTGGCGCCTGTGTTGACGGCAATTATCGGAGCATCATTCACATCGGTTTTTGTCAGGGTGAAGGTGCCGGTATCGGTTGTGGCACCATCCGCGCCGCTATCGGCCAGTTCAATATCGAATGATCCGTTGCCTTCATCGCCGTTATGCACAAAGCGCACAGTTCCGGCGTCAATATCGGCTTGGGTGAAGGTTGTTTGTGTGGCGCCGCTGACTTCGATATGGCCATTGGCCAGATTGGTGGCGGTGTATGTTAAGCCCGATGGTGCATCGTCACTGTCGAGGGCATCTAACATGGCACTTGTGATAACCCTGCTGCCGCCTTCCAGAACGTTTGCGCCTGTATTGATGCTGATGACAGGAGAGTCATTGGTGTTGGTAACATCAATATCAAATGTCTGTCCGGTGATGCTGTAGGAGCCGTCACTGACGGAGAATTCAAAACTGTCTGCCGTGTTCTCATTGCCGTTGCTTACGAATACCACGCGGTTATTGGCCAGATCGTCCTGCGTAAAGCTGTTGATGGCAGCGCCCGGCGCGGTGGTGAGTTCGAGCTGGCCATGGGATGGCTGTGAGGTGATGGAGATCACCAGATCGCCGGCCGCCGTGTCGTTATCCAGTATGTTCAGCTCGGCAGTCGTGATGGTGACGCTGGCACCCTCTGTGGCCGCCAGTGTTTCATTGGTGCCGATGCTCAATAGCTGGTTGAAATTAATGGCGATATCTTTAGTCGCAAACAGGCCGGAGCCGTCATCGACGCGCACGGTGAGGGTGTAATCACTGTTCAGCGCGGTATTGATATTGGTATCATCGGCAATGCGCAGTTCGCCTGTGACGCCGTCAATTTCGAAAATGCCATCGCCATTGCCGCCTGTGATGGAATAGGCGAGCGTGTCACCGTCATCATCGCCGCCTTGCACAAAGCCAAGGCTGTCACCGTTGTTGATATCGCCGCCGCCTGGTGTTGAATAATCAATGGAATAGGAGCGGTTATTAATAACATCCATGCTTTCCCATTCCACAACGTAATAGCGCGATCCACCATTCTGGTCATACCAAGTGCCGTTGGTGTTCATGTATGCGTTGTTGGCGCTGGCGCCGCTATTGGGTTCGCTGCCGTTCCATCTCTCGTAAAACCCTGCCGTGGCGGTGCCGCCCAGACTGAAGACCGATCCGGCCTCAGGGCCTGCGACCCATTTCCATTGTCCCTCGACTTCGGCATCGCTGGCGGCCAGCCAGATGTGATTGCCTAGAATGTTGTCAACAAAGGTATTTTCATTATCGGAGGTGATGGTTACCAAATGGCCGCCCGCACCGTTTAATGCAGCGGCGGCGGCATTATTCAAGGCGGTACTGAAGCCTACGTTGTTGTTATAGTATTTATAAAAATTACCGTTATCGGCGTAATAATTTACGGTCTTGTCTATCGTGGCAATAACACCGTCGATTTCAAGTGTCGGCCCCTCGTTCAAATCATTGATATTTATTGTCATAGTTCTTTGGCTGAAGAGGGTATCGACACTATCATCTGTTGCTCTGATGGTAAGCGTGTAGGTGGTATTCTGCTCAAAATCTATTTTGCTGTTACCATTGACCTGAATAACGCCGCTGTTGTTAATTTTAAACGCGCTATTTGTGTTACCTGCCGTGATGGAATAGTTAACATTATCGCCTTCTGCGTCTGTTGTGGTGACAGTGCCCACGACAGCATTGTTCGCGACGTTTTCATCAATATTGTAAGGGCCCCAAGAGGTGAAGACAGGCGCTGTTCCCTCATACACATCCTGAATATTGATCGTGATAGTGCCCTCGTCAAATAACGTGCCGGGGCCATCATCAGTGGCGCGCACGGTGAGGGTATAGGCGGTCGTTGTTTCGTAATCCAGCAGCGTATTATCGGCCACGCTAATCAGCCCCGTGGCTGCGTCAATCTGGAATATACCATCAGTATTGCCCGCGGTTATTGTGTAGGTTAGAACCTGTCCGCCAACCGTGTCCGGGTCGGTTGCCGTCACCTGTCCGACATTGTTTCCGTTGCCCGCATCTTCTGCGATTGTGAAGGTATCATCGGCGGTTGTGGGCGTCGTATTGCCTGTAATGACATTGATCGCATAGTTGTTACCGCTCAGTGTTGTATTGCCGTCGGACACACTAAAGCTGAAGCTGTCATTCGGCGTTGCGCCGCCATCATGAGTGTAGTCAATATCGCCCGCGTCCAGATCGGCCTGCGTGAAAGTATCACCAAGGGCAAGCGCCACACCATCATTGTAAAGCGTACCGTATAAAACATCGGTTGTAATGGTATAGATTATATCATCAGTATCGGTGTCGTTATCGTTATAGACCAGATTGGTGTTTTGAATGACGGTTTGGCCTGCGGGGGGCAAGCTGACGATGAAGTCGCTGTCGATACTGCCTTGGAAGGTAGCGTTGGTGCTATTGAAGCTGCCATTATATCCGCCGATGGAGTTGCCACCTACAGCGCCTAGCCCTGCGTTATTCCCGCCATCAAGGTCGGAATCAGTGAAACCGGTTTCGATTGCTTCGGGAAGGCGGCCATATTGATACCAGTCAAAGTCATTGCTTTGCGCATAGTGAAGGCGCAATTCATCGGCAATTTTGTCAATCTCCACAATGATGGCGTATTGGGTAGAGGTTGAGAGTGCTAGCGGAGAAGTGATCTCCGGCGTGGTCGATGCACTGCCTGCGTAGAAGGTGAGTTCGTTATTTGCATTCAGTATAAGGCTTATACCTCGGCCAGAGCCGCCACTTTCAAAGATTACTTGCCCGGGTGCCCCTATTGGCATGCCGGCCGGGGTGGTAACAACAAGACGCAGCTGCGTAATATTATTTCCGTCTGTCTGGTTTTGGAAATTCGCAAACTCACCAAGATTGTCTTTGCTCTGGGTTAATATGGTTGTGCCGAATTGCGCGGGAACTACAGTGCCGCCGATATCGGTGGAAAAGCCGTTAAAGACATCGGCGCCCGCATTGCTTTCCAGGACAGGCGCATCATCGACAGGACCTATGTTGATGTTAAAATTCTGCGCCGCGAGGGTAATAGAACCATCGTCCACGCTGAAATTAAAACTGTCAGAGGTCGTATCAGTATTGTCATGAACGTATCGAACGCGGTTATTGTTCAGATCATCCAGAGTGAATTCCGTAATGCCCACGCCTGCATTTGTAGTCAATTCCAGGCGGCCATTGGATAATGTGTTGTTCAAGGTGATAGTAATTTCAGCGTCTGTATTATCGGGATCGCTGATCCCGAGCATGGCGGCGGTTATCTTTTTTGTATCGCCCTCATCAATGTTCATACCATTATTGGCGTTAATTGTTGGGGTGTCGTTGTCAGGGGAAATATTAACGGTAATAGATTCTGTAAACAGGCCTTCCAGAGCAAAGCTGATATTGCGCGCAATCACAGGATTGTCGGATGTATTCTGATAAGTGATGTTTTCAATCAGGTTTTCAATACCTGTTTTATCGGCATTACCATTTAATTCGATGCTGAGATCGGAGCCGTTTGCGCCATTGGAGGAAAGCGTCCCGATTTGCACGCCGCTATAGGTAATATTGGTCCCGTCAAATCCTATATCGCCAAAGCCAGCCCCTTCATTGCGAATCGAGAGTTGATCGCTGGCGCCGCCACTGGTTGTAATATCGAGGGCGAGCCCGTCAAAATTGGTCGTGGTCGCTATGATTGTGACATCGTTATCAATGACTTGCGGCGCGGTATTGACAAGGTTTTCACTAATGGTTGTCGAGGCATTAAGCGCGCCAAGGGATGCATCGAACATCAGGCGCTTTTCCAAGTCCTTAATTATAATAGGTTTTTTTCGAATGCCGTCCATAACAATACCCTTGATACCTTACAAGCATAACAGAAAAGACTTAAAATTCGTTAAAATTTCAATGTTTTCAAAATGTTATGGTAATTACCCCTTATTTAGTTCAGGCTTAATTCTTTGCCGATTAATTCTGCTGCTTTGTTTATGGCTTCTGCTGCGGGCGAGCGGGGAGCGGTTTTTATTTTTACCAGCCCTTTTTGTGCGCTTGGAATGGTGTTTGTCGTCCCCGAAGACTGCGGGTTCTCAATAGAAAGAAGTCTGATTTTATAGAGGCTTTGACGCGGAACCGGCGTTGCCCGCTCTTCCGGGGCGGTGGAAAATTCGCTGGGCAAAGGCCCTCCATAGACGCTAGCCAGTTCCAGCCAGTCAATGCTGGTAATATTTACGGGGCCGATCTCGCTGAGTGTGAACGGGGTTGTGCCAAAAAGGGCGCTTGCAGGACGGAAATAGGCTTTGTTATCAAGGGCTAGAGCTCTTAATTGGCGCTCTGTGGCATAGGCGCTTAGGGAGTAGACGCCGTTTTGTACAACGCGTCCTATTAGGAAATTGAGTGGCAAAGTCTGGCCACTATAAAGGGTGTTATCCATATCGCGTATTGTGCCGCTAAAGGGCGCGGTGATGGTGAGATTTTCTATGCGAACCTGCAGAGAAGCCTCGCGCTCGCGGGCGGCGTTAATCTCTGTTTCCATGCTGCTGAGGCGCTCTTTAGCTGCGGCTTGATTGGGGGCGCTTTGGAATGATTTACGCTGCGCAAGAAGAGAGTCCAGATTGGCGCTTTCCAGCGCGAATTCCCTTTCCAGTGCGGGCGATACCAATGTGATTATAGGGTCATTTTCATTGACATCTTGCCCATCTTTAACATGAATTTCTCTCACAATTGCGGGGGCAGGAGGATAGAGGGTGCGCGCCTCTTGCGTGTGCAACATGGCGGGCAGGGTTGTAGTGTTGGAGCTGGGGAGTACATAGAGCAGGGCGAGTAGGGCGCAAACGCCGAGCACAATGCGTCCTTTGATCTGGGCGAGAATATCGCCGCGCCGCTGCCACCATATTTTAAGTTCGGAGAATACAGGCATGAAAATGAACCATAACAGTTCAATACTCATCAGGATCAGGCCCAGCGGTTTGAAAAACAAATGATAGACCAGAAGCGCGATTCCCAGAAATAAGGTAAAGCGGTAAATTAGGGTAGCAAAGCCGAAAGTAATCAGAAATTTCATATGTTTAGGGCTGTCTTCGGGCGCATCGTCGTCCAAGCCAAACAAAGTTCTACGGAGCCACCACCGCGCCGCCGCGAAGCCGCGTGCGTGCATATTTTCAATACCCTTGTAATCACTCAGCACGAAATACCCATCAAAGCGCATGGTCGGATTGAGATTGACCAGAAGCGAGCCGATGAGGGAGATCGCCACGATGCTGAAACAAAGGCTCTGCGCCATACCGGGGGGGAGGAAATGCCAAAGCATAAGGGCATAGGCGGCCAAAATTAATTCGGTGCGAATGCCCGCAAGGCCGATTTGCATGCGCTGGTTTTTGGATTTTACCTGCCATGCCCCGCTGGTCTCTGTATAAAGAACAGGATACATCACCATAAAGGCAACGCCCATATGCGGCACCCGCACGCCATAATGATGGGCGGTATAGGCATGGCCAAATTCGTGCAGGATTTTAATGAAAAAGAAGGTGATGAAAATTGTGATCGCCCCTTCCATCGAAAAGAACATGAAAAAGGTATGCAAAAATTCATCCATCCGCCCGATGGTCATGACCACGCCCAGAAATAACACGGCCATAGAAAACAGGAAGAAGCCTTTTGAAAGGAAAGGGCGCGCATATTTGTAAGTAGCACGTAGGACATTATCGGGCTTGAATAGCGGCACAGTAAAGAACAGATAATGGTGCAGCATTTTTTTCCAGAGCGGCATTTTTTTGGGCGCTTCATAGGTGCCTGAAAAACTGTCTTTACTACTGAGGAGGCCATTTTTATTCAAGAAGGTGATGAGATTTATAATCTCCTGGTCCTCAATTGTAATAGTGGTTTCGCGCTTCAGATTTTCTTTTAATTCATGCGCGGTATCGCAAGTTTGAAAACGTATCAGGCATTCGAATTCGGCCCAGCTGAGTTGATAGTATTTATGGGCGATGGGGTTGTAAATTCGCCAAATCGGATTGCCGATTGAATCCGTGCCGCTTTCATAAAGTTTGATGGCGGGGTTGAGGCCGGGAAGGGGCAGTGTCTTTAAATCTATATCCGGCTGATCAGGCATGATTTATAGCCCCGTCATATTCCGCAGCGCGATTAAAGGGCGGCGGAGCAGCGAATACCCCAATATCGTCCAGTTACCATATATTTTTGCGGTGCCTTTCCAGCCGATGCGCAAATCATCGTCGCGGTTTAGGCCGGCGCGCAGTTTATAGGTCATGAGCCCGTCCGGATCGGCGCTGGCCTGATACCCTGTATTGAGCGCTTCACCAGCATAAGCGCGAAGGGGCGCGGCGTTAGGGTAAAATGACATAGGCGCCTTTTCCTCGAGCGGAATCATTGCATCGGCAGGAACGCGCACCAACAATTCAAGGGTTTGCGGATTGGCGATCATCATGATTTTATCGCCTGCCGCCACCGGCTTTCCTTTTAGGGAGCTCGCATCGGAAAAGACCGCCACGCCATCTTGCGGGCTGGTTAATATGCTGCGGTTCAGTAGGTCTTGGGCGTAATCAAATTCAATCTGGCGCGATTTTATTTCTGTCTCAAGGGCGCTGATCTCTGCTTTTTTCTGCGGGTCTGATAAGGCTTCGCGGCGGGTGCGAGAGAGGGATATTTCTGCCAGCTCCAAGGCTTGGGCGGCGCTGGCGGCTTCGGCGCGCAGAGCCTCGCGGTCCATAGTCAGGAGCGTATCTCCCTGTTGCACGGCATCCCCCGGGGAGATGGAGATATCTTCTATCATGCCTTGAAAGGGGGCGGTGATGGCTTTGCTGTCCTCTGCCACGATCTCGGCGGGGGCGGTGATGGTGAGTTTAACGGGAATGAAAAACGCCAGCACCAAGGCCGCGGCCATAATTTTCTTGGTTTTGCTATTCAGGAATAAAGAAGAAAAGCGCGAGGATTTGCTACGCAGAATATGAAGAGCCAAGGCGCTGGAATAACCCTCTGCCAGCTCACCGAGCAAAGTACGCTCCGCATCCGAGAAAGGCTTTTGGCGCTGCAGTAAAACGCAGCCCATGCGGCCTTCCTTGGCGGTTTTTAAAACTAAAACAATATTGTGCGGACGGGCGATAATGCTCCATTTGTCCTTATCATGCGGGGATATATGCTGCGGTTTTATATCCAAAATTTGCGGCGCTTTTTCACCTGCAGGCGGCGGTTCGACTTGCGGTAAAATGCTTTGCAATAATTTAGCATGCGGGCCTGTGGGATCAATGACCGCATTGCCCGAAACGGCAACAGCTTTTAAGCTGGTATCATGATAGCGCAGCAATATCGCCTGATCGTAAGACACCAGATTGTGCGTTTTGTTGACGATATGAAACGCTGCCTCATCCTCGCTTGCAGCCTCCATGGCCAGCTTGTTGAGATTGAGCAAGGTGAGCAATTTGTCCATGACGCTGCCCTTAAGGCTTTGCCGGAGGAATATCGGCGCTGGAATAACGCGGCTCTTCGAGAAACCCTTTGATGCCTGCCTCGCGGATGGCGGTGATATCAAGGTGCACATTACCGCTCATGCCCGGCAGAAGTGGGCTCTCATAACTATCCAGTTTCGCGCTGATCTGGATGGATTGACTGACCGGATCGACTTCGCCGTATATACGTTTGATTACGGCGCTGTAATTTTCGTCCGTCTCGGCGATGTTCAGGGTTAAAGGTGCGCCGACATTGACCCAGCGTAACCAGCGGGACGGCAGCAGGAATTCGATCTCGAGATCATCCAGCGAGGCAACCTCCATCAGTACACGGTCGGAACGGGTATACTCATGCGGGTTGGCAAGGCGGTTGGTGACACGGCCATCATAAGCGGCGCGGATATAGCATTGTTCCATGCGGCTTTCGATAATTTTGGCTTGTCCTGCAGCCTTGATGTCTTCGGTTTTAATGCCATCATAAAACTGAATCCGAGATAATATCAAGCTTTAAAAGCTTCTGGTTTCGCATAGTGCGTTTTTCGGTGTAGTTTTTTTCGGCCTCGGCAATCTCGAGCTCGGCCTTTAAATCCTTACATTCATATTCCACCAGAATATCATCCTTGCGGAACATTTCACCGTTATCAAAGTGAATGGCGGCGATTTTGCCGTCTTTGCTGGAGGATATGACGGCGGCTTTTTGCGGCACCAAGACGCCCTCGACATCCAGTGTTTCCTCTTCGATGTCATAGCGGTAATCGCCCTGGCTTTCTTTACTTTTCGTTTCTTCCTCGTCTTTATTAACGCCATGACGGAAAAGAGTATTTTCATTAGCCAGTTCGGCCTGTTCGAAATGTTGATCAATGCCGGCAGCAGGTGCGATCTCAGCGAGTTGCGCGCCGTCGCCTTCCGCTGTGAACAGGATACCGGTCTTTAGCGTTAGTTTCTTTGTCGCCGTATATATTGTGGTAGTTGCTGTCTCATAGGTTTTTGCTGCGCTTTGGGTAACCAAATCTAGGGCCCAAAGAGTTGAATTTTTAATGCCGGTTACCATGCCATGTAAATGAAACGGGATCTCTTTTATAAATGTGGGCATCTGGATGCGCGGTATCTCGACGTCAGGAATGGTTGTATTTGGTAATGAGGGTAAGGCCGGCATGGTTAGGGCTTCGCCGCGCCTCTCTATGGTTTCGCTGCCTTCCATAAAAAAATGAAGAGTTATGTTTTCGAAAGGAATAGCGGGCAAGGCAATTTCGGGCATTGATAATGTGGGTAATTCAGGCCATTTCAATTGAGGCAAGGATAGATCGGGCGCGGTCAGCTTTGGCACTGTTATATCCGGTAGATCAGGCCATTCAAAAGTGAAATAAGCTTGGATGTCTTTTATTGTTGGCAAGCGTTCCCAGAACGCAGGCGTTGCTTCGGATTCTTTTGTGCTCGCGTCTTCGGCGGCGGAGAATGATTTGAAATTCGAGAACTTTATATTGCTTTTCTGCGTTGCCGTATCCGCACTGGCTGTTTGTATTAAGGTGAGGGAGGGCATGTGTATATAATCGGCAAGGTGAATATCTCTTTCGTACAAATAGACCCCGCCCGCAGCGCCATAGATGGCGATAGCGCCGGAAAGCAAAGCGATGTTTTTTACGCGCCGAAGGGTCATGCTTGCCCCCTTTGCACGCCATGGAGCGGGCGGCCAAGTGTATTCAGTAGAGAAGCTAGAGCCTCCTGCATTTCTGCGTGCGCCTGCAATGATTTTATTTTTAAAGTCTGGGCCTGAAGCGCGGCGGGCATGGTGGCGTTTCCGGAGCCAAGGCCGAGTGATTTTTGCGCATCGGCCTTGCGGGCCTGCTCGCCCGCTATGCGGTAGGACCCTTCGGCTTCTTCGTAGTTTTGCAGTGCGAGATCAAGTCTGTGACGGGCAAGATGAACTTGCGTCATGATAGCGGCGGTGAGGGAGAGGCGCCTCGCCTCGCCTAGCTCTTCTATGTTTTGGGCTGCGCGGTGGCGCGCTGGTAATGTAAAAAGGCTGCTTAGGCTTTGGCTGATGGATGCCGAGAAGCTGAGCCAGTCTTCATCATAGAGGAAATCGTTGCTATCGCGGTTAGAGGCGAAAAACAAATCCGCGCCGGGCATGGTGCGTAAGATTGTATTGCGGGTGTTTTGTGCATCAATATTCTTTTGCAAAATCGTTTCGTTGATTTCGGGTCTGTTGAACAGTGCCTCTTCCTCAAGAGTTGGCAAATCTGAGTCAATTAGGCTTTGCGCAAGACGGTTTTGATTGTCGGGTTTGCTGGTCAGGGTTATTTCGGTGCCTTGCGGGATGGACAGCAGGCTTTTTAATTCGATTTGGGAATAGGATAAATCATTATTTACTGCGTCCAGCGCGGCTTTTTGCTGATGGATATCGCCCCGTAAGTCAGCGGCGGCGCTGGCGGCGATAAAGCCTTCATCATGGGCTTTGTGAACATTGGCAAGCTGTTCCTTCGCTCGGGACAGTAAGGCGCCTGTTTCATCAGCGGTTTGTTGGAAGGCATAGGCGCGCCAATAGGCGGAGTGCACATCACGTTCGATATTTTGCAGCACTTTGGCGTGCCGCTGGCGGGCGATCATGGCTTCGTCTTGGGCGATGCGGCTCTCGGCCACGGCCAAGACGAGATCAAGGGTGTTCCAGTTCACACTCATCTCGCGTGTGTTGTGGTAGCGTTCGGTGGAGTAGGAAGGCTCTAGCGATTGATTGCCGGAAATGATCGAGCGGCTGGAGCTGGCGCCTTCATTTGAGCGGCCAAAAGCGGTGGCGCTTAGGGATATATCGGGAAGGGCTTGCAGGCTCGCGAGATCAACATCATCTTCCTTGCTCAGGGCTTCCAGAGCGGAGACGCGGGCATCCAGATTTTGCGCAATAGCACGTTTCAGGGCTTCATTATAGGACAGGGATAGCGCTTCTGGGGTGCTGCGGTCGGCGGCATTATGGCGATCGGTTTGCAGGATATTGGTATGTTCTGCGCTGCCCAGTTCCACACGGTTTGCCGTGCAGGCGCTTAAGAAAAGGCCTGCGCTGAGCAGTAGTGGAAATATATGTAACAGACGAGCCA
>CAXBAL010000039.1:0-11411 GCA_963973475.1 uncultured Micavibrio sp. | reverse complement strand
GAGGGCATAACAGCCGATGGAATCGCAGCCGCCATGGATCATGAGCGCCGAGCCTGTGCGTCCCAAGGCCGCATCATATTCATTGGGAAAGCCGAGGTTGAACGAGAGGTGGCGGCGGCTCCATGGGTTCATTTGATCTGCGCCGACTGTGTAGAAGCCTTCGGGGGCCTGTTTGTCGCCTTCCATCAATTTGGGGCCGAGCGTGCCGGAAAAGGCGCAGATGGGATAGGTTTTAAAAAGGCCGAAGCGCTCACTTTCCGGTTCTTGCAGCCAGAGCTCCAGCGCGGCCTCTTGTTTGAGAATGCGAATGAAGGCTGGCGTTTCTTCGACAAATCCTGCCATCGCGGTTTGTTGACGCACTTGCCCCCATTTGCGCGCTTTAACCTCCTCCAGCCGTTCGGAAGTCGGGAGCGGGGAGGCGCAGGCGGACAGTAGCATCAATGCGGTCATTGCGAGCGTAAGTGAAGCAATCCATGTCATGAAAAATGGATTGCCGCGTCGCTGTCGCTCCTCGCAATGACGAGTGGAAATCATCAAATCAATCCCTCGCTCTTAAAGCTCGTATAGCCATTGCGGGAGATGATGATGTGGTCGTGAATGACGATGCCGAAGGGGCTTGCGGCCTGAATGATGGTGTTGGTCATGTCGATATCGGCGCGGGACGGTTTCGGGTCGCCGCTGGGGTGGTTGTGCATCAGGATGATGGCGGTCGCGCCATGCTCGAGCGCGCGTTTCATGATCTCGCGTGGGTAGGCGGGGGTGTGATCGACTGTGCCGGAGCCCTGGATTTCATCGGCCAGTAGCTCGTTCTTCTTGTTCAGGAATAGGATGCGGAAATGCTCCTTTTTCTCGTGCGCCATGGTGGCGTGGCAATAATCCATCAGGCGCGTCCAATTGTTTAGTACGGGCTTTGCTTTGAATTCTCGCTTCATGGCGCGGAGGTTGAGGGCGAACATGGATTTCAGGCCGACCGCGCAGTTATGGCTGACGCCCTCGACCTGTTGAAGGGCTTCGATGCTGGCGGCCATCATTTCAGGCAAGGAGCCGAAATGCGCGATTAAATCTTTGGCTAACGGCTTGACGTCCTTGCGCGGGATCAGGGTGAACAAGACAAGCTCCAGTAGCTCGTAATCCTGCAACGCAGCCTCGCCGCCCTCAGTAAAACGGGCGCGCAGGCGATCACGATGGCCGTGGTAATGGGGCGTTGCTTCCTTGCTCATGAGTTCTTTTATAGCCCAAGGTTTAAATTATGCGCAAGGAGGTTATTTGTATGGCGGCTGGGTGTAGCCTTTTGGGCTGTGGGTGAATATCTCGAAGCCATCATCGGTGACGGCCAGTGAGTGTTCGAACTGCGCGGACAGGCCGCGGTCGCGGGTAACCGCCGTCCAGCCATCGGCCAGAATTTTCATGCGCCAATCGCCGGTGTTTATCATAGGCTCGATGGTGAAGAACATGCCTGGCTCCAGCATAATACCCGTCTTTGGTTCACCGTAATGCACAACAGATGGCGGCTCGTGGAAAGTGCGCCCGAGGCCGTGGCCGCAGAAATCGCGCACAACCGAGAAACGGTTGGCCTCGGCATGTTGTTGGATGGCATGACCTATATCGCCCAATGTGGCGCCGGGTTTGACGGCCTCGATACCGTACATCAGGCAATCATAGGTGACCTCTACAAGGCGCTTGGCTTTAACGGGGATTTTATCGCCGACCATGAACATGCGCGATGTATCACCGTACCAGCCATCCAGAATAACAGTGACATCAATATTCATGATGTCGCCTTCTTTTAAAACTGTTTCATCAGGTATGCCGTGGCAGATGATGTGGTTTTTCGAGGTGCAAATAGATTTGGGGAAGCCTTTGTAATTCAGCGGGGCAGGGATGGCACCGTTCTTGGTGATGAACAAATGGCAAATGCGGTCGAGTTCGTCAGTCGTGACGCCCGGCACAACATGCGGGGTAATCATATCCAGAACTTCCGCGGCCAGTTTTCCGGCCTTGCGCATACCCGCGAAGCCTTCGGGTCCGTTGATTGTGATGCCGTCTCTGTTCGTTTTTGCTTGTGCCGCCAAGTTCATTTTTATTATTCAACCCTTTTGTCTTTATGCTATAATCATTAAAGTATTCCACATGACATAGACTGAAAAAACCAGTTTTTCAAGTTTTTCGCGAGAACACGGGCAATTTAGGAACCATATATGACCGATTCAAAGCATTATTCCGCCGCGCTGGTTGTGATAGGAAATGAAATCCTCTCTGGCCGGACGCAGGATACAAATACTAATTTTATAGCCAACAAGCTCAGTGATCAGGGTGTGCGCCTTTTGGAAGTGCGCGTGATCCCTGATATTGAGTCCGTTATTATCGAGACGGTCAACACGCTCCGCGCCAAACATGATTATGTGTTCACAACAGGCGGCATCGGCCCCACCCATGATGATATTACGGCGGAGAGTATCGCTAATGCTTTTGGTGTGCCTTTGGAAATTAATGACGAGGCCTTTCGTATTCTGGAAGAGTATTACGGCATTGAAGAACTCATGCCCGCCCGCACGAAAATGGCGCGTATACCGCAAGGGGGCGCTTTAATAGCAAACCCTGTTAGTGCTGCGCCCGGTTTCAGGATTGAAAACGTATACGTATTTGCGGGTATCCCGCGCGTCATGCAAGCGATGATGAATAATATAATTGCTGAACTTAAGGGCGGGGAGCCTATGCTGAACACCTCTGTTGCTTGTTCACTGCCGGAAAGCGAGATGGCAATTGATGTCGGAAAGCTACAGAAACGCTATGACGGGCATATCGAAATCGGAAGTTATCCACATTTTCGCGCCGGGGTTTTGGGGCTTAGTATTGTTCTGCGCGCGACAGACCGCGCCATCCTCAAAAAAGCAACGGATGAGTTAGTTTCCATCGTAATTGAGCGGGGAGAACAGCCGCTCGTGAGTTATTCTTACGAATGAATTATTTATGCGTTGCAGCATAGATTCTTAATATAAGGATATTGTTATTAAATGCGACTCTGTTTAGGGTCGGACTCAAGAAAAAATTAAAGTGTTGTACAGGGAATTCATAACACAACCGCATGCTAATCAAAGTATGCAGCCAATTAACCCCGATCGGAAGTTAATTGTGTCACGGGCAATGAAGGTGCCGCGATATTTGGTCTTAACCAAAATTCTCGCGGCACTATTACCCCGAATTTATATCATCTTACCGTACTGAAGGGCTTATAAGGCCGTATTGTTCTGTAAATAATTCTGTGGGTTATTTGTGCGTTTAAATGCCCTGCTTTTCCTTTTCACAATCAATGATATTTTACTAATTTGCGTTATTCTTAACGTTAATGTAATAGGTTAGTCATACTATGGAAACGTAAATGGCTAGAAGCAAGACCGAGGGAGTTTAAATCGGCGCACATGAAGTATAATCAAACAGTGATGAATAACGATAGATTTTTAAATAACAGCAATTTTCTGAATACGGCAATTCAGTCTTATCTCAAGCAAGCGAATAAGGCAGAGCTGGGCGCGTTCTTTAGTGCCGGACACCCCTCTGGGGATTATGCCGTGCAGGAAGACGCATTGCGCAGCGCGATCGAGGGTATGGACACCGATACGCGTGCGGTTCTGGCTAAATCCAGACTGGTTTACAATCTTGTAAAAACCGCTTTGCCGATTATTAATAATATTGACGCGCAAAAAGACCCCGAGAATAATGATTTTCATTTGCCTTCCATGATTGGCGAGATGAAGGAAAAGGGATATGGCGCGCGTGATATGGAGGGTTTCCTCAATACAGTGCGTATCTGGAAAAGTATTACCCCGCACCCGACCGAGCATTTGAATAAAGAGGGGCGTGATTTGTTCCGCCGCCTGATTGAAACTGCAGACCTGCCGCCCGATGAAAGACCGCAGGCAATAGCAGATATTACAAAAGCCATGCTCTCGGTTAATATTACACCGACCGGCAAGGCCAGTATGACCGAAGAAACCATGGATGCGGTCGAGCAATCCAAGGTTCACCGCGCCGGTATTCGTGAGCTGTACCACACAATGAAAAGCGCGCTGGAGCATGAATATAAGGAAGATGGCCCCAATGCGCCTGATTTGCTCTCGCCCAAAATCCGTATGGATCTGGGATTGCGTGTTTGGCACGCCGGGGACGCCGACGGGAAGCCGAACGCCGATCGCTGGGCGCTGATGGGAACAATGGTGCTGTTTGCGCGTGAATCGGTGAGCGATCACCTGTCCGATATTACAAAGGCCATTCAAATAGAATCTGGCGTGGATGATCTTCCCGAGGCAGATTTGCAAGATCAGATCGAGCAGCTGGATTTAAGTGACATGACCCGAAGATATTTGCGCGGGATGGTTAAGGTGCTTATCACAGCGCGCGAGGCGCTGAACGATCTGGATACGATTGTAAATCACAGCGACTCAGAAAACCGCCCTGATTACGAATTGGTGCGCACGAAATTTGCGTCCCTTCCGATTGGTGCCACGCAATCGCGCGAGATGTGCCGTTTACTGAATTTTATGCAGGCCAATTTTACAAAGCCCGAAGCGCGCGATGTTTTGGAGGAATCTTTGTTTGTCCTGCGTATGCATGGCTACGCCTCGGCACGCATTGAAACGCGCCATAACGGGGATGTCTATGATGATATGATGGACAATTTGTTCGCGGATCAGGATTTCTTGCGCGAGGCCGGTTTTGATTTGACCGATATCCAGAATATTTCGGCGCAAGGCGGGTTTTCCAAGCTGGATAAAAACTGGCAGCGATCTTTGATGGCACAAGCGCAGGCGGAAATGAAACCACAGGCAATCAAGCAGGCCTTGTTCCGTACAACCTCCGATAATCGCGCCAGCGCGGACGATTTCCCGCCGCAGACCCACGAGTTTTTGCAGCGCCTGCGCCTTGTGGCCGATCATCCGCATATGTTCGGTATGGCGCTGATTGCCGAGGCCAACGATATGTCCGGCGATTACCAGCAATTCTTCGCCGATGCGCTGGGGATTAAATCCATTATCAACACACCGCTGCCGGAAGAAAAAGAGACGCTGGAATCAGCCAGCAGTGCCATGATTGATTACGATAAGCATGCCGGCAGCAAAAATATTCGCAGGCGTATGGCTAGTGCCATTTTCCGCAGAGACCGCGAGAATTTCCACGGCCTTATTATTCCGTGCAGCGATTCCACCAAGCAATTGGGGCCATTTGCGAAATTCCAGCTGCGTTCGGCTATTACCAGAGTGGTTGATTGGGCGTATGACGAGCACAAGACCGTTTTGACCAAAGAGGGCAACGGCGGCGCGCTTGGGCGCGGCGGCGGGAATGGTAAGACCTTTTATCGCTATATCAATCAGGAAATTGCGCGCTTGAACGATCAAGAAGGGCGTTATCTTAACCGCAACAGCAAACAGGATATGGCCTTGCTGGAGCACGCCTCTTTCATGTCAAATACCGAGCAAGGACGCTTTATCCGCATGATGAGCGCTACGCCAACGCAAGTGGCGGGCAATATGGCATCCAATATCGGCGAGATGATGGGCGTGCGCATGGAATTGCAGGGGCTAACGCCCAAGGGCAAATATATTGCGCTCTATGATGATTTCTCTCCGGCGCTGGATGAATTTGTGGATCGCGCGCATCAGGCGATGCTACGCTACCGCGGTTTACGCGCCGTGCAGAATGCGGACGGCAGCAATGTCATGGATAATTATACGGCCACCGTATCGAATATGACCGTGGCTGGCGCGGCGAATAATGGCGCGCGCCCGGACTCCAAGAGCAAGAAAGCCAAGGAATTCCTGAAGCAGCGCGCGATTGGATCGAACATCATTATGGACCACAGCCGCATGATGGCCGATTGCTCTTTGATGAGCGGCGGCTTTTTGGAGAAAATGTATGGCGCGCTGAAAAACGGCACGCTGGATCAGGACGATCTGGATGATTTCCTGGATAGCCCGTTCTGGGCGGATCATTTGCAAACAACCTTGAGCGCGATTGCACAGGCCGATCCCGTGCATGGCGCGCGCCGCCTTGGTATGGAAGGTATGAGCCATGCCGATATGATTAAGCTGGGGCGCAGCGTTGTGATTGATGTTGATAAGAAGGGCGGTGATACCGTGGCCTCTATGACTTACGATGATCAGGACGGTAAAATATCGCCGGAGCAGGCCGTGCACGCCTTTATCTATTCCGATCACCTCAAAACCGCGCGCGTGCTCGAGGCCATGCTAAGCTATGATGTGAAAGATTTGCCGCCGCTGGAGGCGCTCTATGCCGCTGATAAGACCGATGCCAAAGGCGCTGTGCGTAAAATTGAGCTCGGTGAGCATACCCTGGATGCGTTCCCGATGGCCGAGACAATGCGCAAGGCCGCCGACAACCAGCATCTCGAGCGCGTCTTAAGCGATATCACGCAAGCCGAGAGCGATGCGGGCGCGAAGATTGATAATAAGTACCTGCGCCTCATATCCTCCGCGCAGCGCGCCACGACGGTCGCCCATCATTCGGTCTATCTGGACGGTGACGCCGCCTTCGGCCGCAACAAACATTTAGATCAAGGGCTCAATAATACTTTGGGGCTCAGCCGTGATCAAAGCCGCAACGCTGATCACGGGGTATATCTGGATTGCGGGTAGGTTGGTTGGTTTAAGTGGTGGGCCCGGCCGGAAAGTGACAGGGTTCCTATAACGCATTGATATTTATAACACTTTGTGAGCCATCCTTGCCCTTGTGTGTAGCAATGAAGTGTAGCAGTTTTTGGCATAGTGGCAATAATTATTCATCGATTCAATCCGCAACCCTGCGTTGGCAGCTATGAGTGATGATTACCCCTGATTCTGGCATTCATCCAGTGCGTCTTGCGCCGATCTAACTCTTTCTTCTGCCTCTATGACAAGCGTCTGTCTTTCATCAACGATTTTTTCGGCCTCGGCGATTTGCGCCTCCAGTTCGACCCGTTTATCTGCGTTACTCATTATGTTGCTCCTTATGTTTATGGATAGTTTGAATTGATTATTAAAACCCGTTTGCGCTATGGTTGTGCATGAACAAATTTCTAGTATTCATCGGTTTGGTTATTCTGGTTACGGCCTGTCTGTTGATTATTCCGGCCAAACCTCGCCAGAGCGTGGACAATCCATTGCCGTTTAATCTGGAATGTCCTCTCATTGTTGAAACATTACCGGAAAGTATTAATCTGGCTTTGGTCAAAAATGTTTCTTTCCTGAGCGCTCAACTGCCGCATATATTCGCGTGTTCGGCACGGAATATTGTTGCGTCTGCATCCTGTCAGAATATTTTTATACAAGTGGATAATGGTGCAGAATTAAGCCTTCAGTTTGGTGAAGGCCTTTATGATCCTAATAATTTGGATGAAGCTCCTGATACCTACATTTTTAATCTTCCACAAAACAGACCGGATGTCGCCGCATGGTTTATGTATGAGGCTTTACAATGCCACAGCGCAAACACCGCCTATGATCTGGCCAATTTGTCCGAGACCAATGACATTAATTTGCCGGACTCTATAGACAGCGCCGATCTTTATCGTTTTGTTGTCATTACATATTTTAATAAATTGCAGGGCCAAGAAGAGTGTAAGAGGGAATTTCAGCGTATTATTGACGGCCAATCTTCCGTTTTCGAAATAAACACTGCTTTACACCGTCAGCAGGTCGAATGGGCGCAAAGCCTCTGCACCAAAAGCGATGAAGAATTATATAAAATAGCAACCAGCTACATGGATGAAGATGACCCGCGTTGGCATGCCGTGATTGCCTACTATATTCTTACGCAAATCAGGTCGAAAGATGATAAAGTCCGGGATCAAATTTCTAAATCGGAACAGAAAGTGTGGCCAGAATTGTAATTCAGACCGTATTCGCCGCAGAAATTCTTGCCCCTGCATTGCATATAGACTAGATAGTTTTTATGGCTTAGAAAGATGTTATGAATAGTTTATTATTTAAATACGTCACCAGCTACCAATATGCGCTAACCATAATTGCAATTGTTTGCGTTGGTGGCTTTCTTATCTTGAGCAAAGAGACAAATACATCCGGCATTACAGTATCAGAACAGAGTTTATTATGTGATAACAGTGTAGAGATATATAATGCGAAGAGTGTAGACATGTTCCTTGAAAATCTGGTTGATTACAACCGCCCTTCTATTCAAAGTATTATTTGCACTGTAGATGCGGTTTATGACGGCAGTGAAGAAGATAAAAAAGCCATGGAAAGATTTATTGCAACAAAACTATCTTCATGGCCTATGAGTCGCCCGGATATTAAAGATTATTTTGTTCAAAAAATCGATGGCGTTGGTAAATAATCACTTTTGATTTCTACCGCACCCGCTCTCTCTATATTCAGCCGTAAGTTCTTCAATTTGTTTTTGTAGTTCCCTTATATGTGCCCCTAATTCTTTCACTAGAGCTACCAGCTCTTCAATTTTCTTTTCATTTCTCTCTTTAATTTGTTCATATTTTTTCCATGCCCTTTCTTCATCCAGAGCATCAGGGGTCGTGTTCTCAACAATTGTGCCATATATGGAATCTAACCACTTATTCGCTATACTATTTGGTGTCGGTATCCGTGAAGATTCATATTTTTGTGCAATATCTAAGAATTCTCGATACGCATTGTCTATTTCTTGTTGTAATTTTTCAGTTTCATTATTGAGATTTTTAATTTCTTCTTCCAAACTGACTTTTTCTTCGTTCAAAGATTCAATTGCTTCTTTTAATGAAGCGCAATCTGGATCTTCGGAGGGCTCCTCCTCCTTTTTCTCTTCGTCTTTCTCGTCTTTCTCGTCTTCCTCCTTTTCGTCCTCGCCTTCGTTCTCGTTGTCATTTTTTGTTGGTGACGGCGCATTGAGGCGGTGCAGGGCAGCGTTCATAGCCGTTTCGGTTTCACCGCCGGGGTTCATGAAGCCGTCTACGCGTAAATCGCTGGCTTGCTGGAACAGTTGCAATGTATCAAGTGTTTCTCTGTCCAGTATGCCGGATGGCTCATACAGCTTGCTTTCTGACGCCAGACCGAGGCCGCCGAGGCTGCGCTGGACTTGTTTGACATCCGCGCTCTGGTTCTCGCGGTTATTACCGACTGTTGCGGACAGGCGTACGGGTGAAGCAAACAAAGGCTGGCGCTGCTCGGCAGGGCGCATCATCTTACCAAGGTCGCGGTTTAGCGCACGTTCCGTCTCGCCGCCCGGATTCATGATGCCATCTTGTTTCAAGCCCTTTTCACGCTGGTAGGCGCGGATGGTATTATCCAGCCCTCTATCCAGAACGCTTAATTCGGTATCGCCGTCATATCTTCCAAGATGGGAGAAATTTCGGCGTGTACGGACAAGATCGTCCGGTGTGGAAGTCTGGCGGTTACCAATGGGCGCACTCAAGGCGCTCCGCAAATTCGCGTAGAAGCTCGGCATGGCAATAATCCTTTAATATGTGAGAATAAAAAAGTCGCGCTCCATGTTCTGGACGCACGACTGGCCTTTGAAAAGATACCCTACATCAAAATAGGAATATATTCAAGGTGTTTTTTAGCTTCGATAAGATAATATTATCGAAGGTTGAAATTAATATCCGACAGTCTGTCTCAAACATCTATACTCATGAGAATTACTCAAATCTGATTTTATGTTAATTATATCAGCTAAAATTTCTTTTAGGTAACGATTCGTATATTGCGGAGGTTCATTCACAACCAGTGAAAGAAGCTTCAGCGTGGCTTCCGGATATGTTTCATGTCTGCGTGTGTCACGTAGCTTATAAATATAGCCATTTATTCTATCTGTATCAGAGGCTCCAATGAATGGCTCAATGTCATCAACATAATCTGGGGTTGCGTCAAAACAATATATAGCCATTTCAGCTAGCGCAGCGGACACTTTTCCTTCTTTTGCCTGTCTTGTGCGAGGCCATGCGGCATTAAACCAAGGGGCCATTTGTTCACGCCACATCTTAGGCGCATCATTCTCACCGGCGTTTTTTAGTTGTGACATCAAAGAGTGCACCACAACACTAAGCCATCTGGGTTCAAGGGCAGTGAGCACTTTTTTTGCTTCTGTCTTTGTCATATAAGTGTCTGCGGGAACCAATAAATACCCCAAAACTTCAACTATTCGACGCGCTTCATTTTCTTCAAACTCATCAAGATGACCTAAAACATCTAGGAACTCTCGCTTGATGACAGTGAACAGGTTTGGTGAGATACGCGGCGACCAAATGAAGCCAAGCCACATCTGCTCCCATTCGTTTGGCACGTGTGCGCGTGATAACAGCGGGGCAAGGTGTCTTTCGCTCCAGTCGGGATCAACGAAAAACATGAAAGGCATGCGTGAAATCAGCATGACCCTTGCTATCAACGGGCCGTTTCCATCCGCAGTTACAATGCGCAAGAAACGCTCTTCCAAGTCAGGGGGAATACCGCTGTCTTTTTCAGGTTTTCTGCGCGAAAGGATCAAAAGTATTTGCTCGGATAACTGGCCGCTAGCTTGATTGAGCACTTCTGTTCGGACATCCCGGCTTGCGATTTCGATGTTTAATGATGCTCGCCAGACTTTATCCCATATACACCAATATATTTCATTAGGCTCGCTATCTCTTGCTATGAAGTCAATGAAATGCGCTACTTCATCTGCAAGATTTGCGTGATCGCGCATAGTTTCTTCCGGCATAGCATTCAACGCCTGAATGATGTTTGCAAAAAGCTCATCGCTCAGATCATCGTTTTGCTCGTCAACTTCTGCAGCCGTCATCTTTTGGCGGAAATAGTACAGCGCACTTGACCACGGGCTTGCTGGCCATACATTATGCTCAGTTAATCGCATCAGCTTTTCATACGCCTGTTGCGGGTTGTTTTGACAATACCCTGCCCATTCCCCCCTGTAATCGTCCCATCCTCTGTCCCTCTCATCCGTAGCCCATGTCTCAAACTCTTCGTCAGGCATAGAGGCAATAAGATTTTCGCCGGTGCCATCAGCTTCATCAACCCAGCCTGACCACATGTAAAAAGGAAACTCATCAACATTTCCCTCGCCTTCACGAAAACCTATATCTGGGTATTGCTCGTTAAGCCGTGCCAATGCAGTTACCGCATTATCCGGCAGCGTTACGCCTGCATCCTGAAGTTTGTAGAGCCGGTGCATGATGTGACGGCTTTGTGTGCGGTACCAGTCTTCATCGGGCATTTCTCTGTAAAGGGAGCGCGGCGGTCCCTCAAGAATAGCGTCAACCAGGACACGAATTTGATCTTCCGTGAAAACATCATGCGCGTATCGTAATAAACGCAACGTTTCCCTTTGACACGTGTCAAGCCACAGAGCATGTCTGTCGCCTTCGGTTAATACTGCCAATGCTACGTCCGCTTTACTCATCACGCGCTCCTGCG
>CAXBAL010000038.1:0-11434 GCA_963973475.1 uncultured Micavibrio sp. | reverse complement strand
GAAGGATTTGAACCTGTTCATGCAGCTCAGCGAGACCGAAGTGCCCGAAGAGATAATGGAAACGCCGCTGCAGGTGGTCATCCCCTCCTTTATGATATCGGAGCTGCGCCGCGCGTTCGAGATCGGCTTCATGCTGTTCCTCCCCTTCCTGATCATTGATCTGGTCACGGCCTCGATTTTGATGTCGATGGGTATGATGATGCTGCCGCCCGTCACGATATCCCTGCCGTTCAAAATTATTTTCTTTGTGCTGGTCGATGGATGGTATCTAATCGCCGGATCGCTGATCCAGAGCTATGACGTTATTCCTGTAACGCCGGGTGCGGGCGGTTAATTCGACGGATTGACCGGATCAACGTCGCGGTAGGAATTCAGGAAATCTGCAAACAGATCAACTTCCGATACGGTCGAGAGCAAAGTCTCGCGGTCGGCCAGTCCGGCGTTTTTGCGTGGGCGGGTGACGACCTCGAACAGGCGGGATTTGCTAGTCTGGCTCATGGCTTCGGCGTATTTCTCGCGCAGATTGGCAAGGCCGATGCGGTCGCCCGAAAGATTGAGCGCCACGGCGCGCTGAAGGATCAACATGGCATGTTCATCAGAAAGCGGACGGGTGAGCGAGATATTCTCGTCCAGTATCACATCTTCCAGCGCATAGGCGGCATCATCCCAAAAGCCGCTGCGCCACGCAATATCGGCGCGCAGACGGTTGTTTTCAGCGCTGGGGCGCAGGTTTTCGATGATGTCCAGTGCCTGTTCGATCTGATTGTTCAAAGACAGGGCGCGGGCGCGGAGCAGCGATATTTCGTCCGAGCGCGCTTGCGTGGCGATCTCGGGTGGCTGGCCTTTAAGGAATTCTGTGGCTTTGTTCAGTGATTGCAGCGCCGCGGCGCCGTTCTTATCAATAAGCTGGATAGCCGCAAGACGCGTGGCGGTACGTGCGGCCTCATCGCCCGATAGGCGGTGATTGATTTGATAGGTCAGGAGATTACCCGCGCGCTCCAGCAAGTCGGCGCGCACAAGATGCTCGGCCAGACGCGAGATAACCTGATTGCCTTCGGTTCCCGGCGGCACAAGTTCGGTAAATTCTTCATAGAGCGCCACCGCGTCCAGCGGCGAGACTTTCTCCAAGCCTTCCCCAATGTAGAAATCAGCAAACAGAGAGGCCATATCGCCCGTAATGCGGCGGCCGAGAATGGTATCAGGGACGAGCGTCGCCGCATCGCGCATGATTTTCAAACCCTTTACATACTCCCCTGATTCAAAATAGGTGCGACCCAGCCAATAACCGACAGTGGCCTCGAGTTCATCGCCGCGCCACGCATAACGCAGGCGCTCCAAGCTATCAATGGCTTGGGCGGGGGTCATTTCACCGCGGTCGACTTTTAGGCGGGTCAGCGCCAAGCCGGCCTTGACGCGGTAAAGATCATCCTGCCCTTCAGCGAGCTCACCCCATAGCTTTTTGGTTGTCTCGAAGTCCTCACGCTGTCGCGCCGCCTCGCCTTGCAGATACTTCAGCGCTGCATCATGTGCCAGATTTAAGCTATCGCCGCCCTCAAGCAAGTCGAATAATTTCTCGGCTTTAACCCTCTCGCCGGCGCGCAAATAGATTTCCGCCAAACCAATAACAAGGCGGTTACGAATTTCAGGCGGGTAATCCTTAATAACGCTTAAATTCGCGGGCAGGACTTCATAGGCCTGCTGCCAATCACCAAGATCGGCGAGTGCATAGCCCTTCCAGATATCAATTTCTTCATAATCTTCGAGTATGGGAGAGGATAAATCCTCAAACGCCTCATCGGTTTTCCAATCAAATGCCTTGGCCACGCCGCGCAAGGAGAGAAATTCTGGGTTTTGCACCAGTTCGGGAATTTCGGCGGCGGCAAAATCAAGAAAGCCCAGCGCCTCTGCGCCGCGCCCGTTGGCGAGTTGCATCTTGGCCAGCGTAATCAGGTTTTCGATCTGCGTGGCCTTGGTCTGGCCCGTCATGGAGGAGAGGATGATCGTGCGGTTTTCATTCAGTGCCTGCAAGCCGCCCATGCGCCAGTCTTCGAAATCAAAAATGCGGCGCTCGTCTTTTGGGGCGGCCATACGCGCGGCAAAATCCTGTTTTTCAACACCCTGCACCTGTTCGGCGGGTAGCATTGTCAGCCCCTCCGGACGAGAGATGAGAACACCTTCGCTAGTCAGCTCCACTTTCAGATCATCCACTTTTGGGCGAATAGCCAGCCCGACGGGGGACGGCAGAACGGTAAAGTCGACGAAATCTTTACCTGCCCCTGCGAAATCGGAGGAATCTTCGACAGAGACGATTTTAAGAACAACGCCCGTAATCGGATCTGGAATATCCATTACCTTGCGCGCGGTCTGGAACGGGTAAAGCAGACTTGCCCCGCGGGCACGGCCTTCTTCAATGCCGCGGCGTTCGGCAGGCACAGGCTGAACTGCTTCATTGAGATCGGGGCTATTGATGACATTCCAGAGCAGACCGCCGCCCTGAGCGCGCAAGTAGGTATTGGGGCGCATCTTGGTAACATGGGTCTGGCCGCCCTGCACTTCATTTGTTTTTATGGGTTCGAAATATTCCCGCTCGGGGCCTGTTACTTGTGGCTTTACAAGGGCATCGGCGCGGTCTGTGACCATCCAGAGCTGGCCCATATTCTCAAAAACAGCGAGCCCCACCGATTTTGTGGAGGATAGGGTAAAAATTGTGCCTTGCGGTTCATTGCGGGCGATTTCGGCGATATTGGGGCGCGCGGCGTCTTGCTCCGCGGCAATTTCCTGCCCGGCTTGCTCGCTTTGTGCGGCAGCCTCGTCGGCTCTGGCGCGCATGGCGGCCTGTAATTCACGCTCTTCTTTGTTGATCGTTTCGGCGACGATATTTTCAACGCTGCGGATGGCTTCCTGCACGTTTGCCAATTCCTGCTCGTCTTCTGTAGGCTCGGCCAATTCTGCAGCGTCCGGCTCTGGTGCAGATGGTTCAGTTGGCGCGGGCTGTGTTGGTGCAGCAGGCTCCGCCTCAGCGGTTTGCGGGGCGCTTGCAGGTGGATCATACACATCGAGCACAATGCGGGAGCGCACGGGGAAGGAGCGCGTTCTGGCGCCTGACGGCACATTAACAGCCACGCTCAACGGGTCATTTGACAGCACGGAAAGCGCGCCGATATTCTTACCTGTGACATTAGCGGTATTTATGCTGCCCGCCTTGTTAAACGTGATCGTAAAGCGCGCGTCTTCTTCAGTGATCTCGTACCCAACGGTTTCCGGCCAGTCAAAGACAAGGCGCGTATAGCCGCGATGCTCTCCGGTGCGGACATTCACCTGCTGCTGCGCGGTTGCAGGCAGGCTGATTAGAACCATCAATAAAAATACGCTTAAAAATCTCATATTCGAAAAACTATCATAAGCCTTTTGTAAACTTTACCGCTTATTGCCATGATTACAATTTCATCCCGAAGAATGATCGCGCTTCGGCGGCATTTTTCAAAATGACGATATCGACGCGGCGAGAAAGATCAAGGCGCTCTACCTCGGGCAAATCTTCCGGCAAATCCATAAAGCGCGTACTGGACATGCCGCGCACTGTCACGGGCTTATTATAGCCGACATTTTCCAGCACACCTGCCACGCTGAGCGCGCGGTCCAGCGAGAGTTGCCAGTTCGAGCCGTAATCACCGCCAGCAGGCAGAGGGCGCGGGTCGGCGTGACCGACAATTTCAATCGCATTACGGATTTTGGCCAAGGCGCCGCCAATCTCGAACAAGGCGCGCTGTCCTTCCGCGCCAATCTCTGCGCGTCCGGCCTCGAAAAACAGATCATTGGGCATGGAAATCACCAGCGCATCTTGTTGGGCAATAAGAATTATACCATCTGTATTGTCGCTGCGGTCCAGGGCTTGCTGCACGATAGAGGCAAGATAGCGCAAATCAAGCGCATTGGGTCTGGTCACACGATCAATTGTGATAGCATCGACGGTGCCCGCCTCGAATTTCGGGGCAAAGCGTTTGCTGAAATTACTGTTGATGGCCGCACTCATTTCCGACCATTTCTCGACATCCGGCTGCGCCATCGAATAGAGCAGCACAAAGAACGTGAGCATGAGCGCCATAACATCTGTAAAGGTTACAAGCCATAGACTGGATACGGCTTGATCCTCGTCCGATTTATTACGGTATAAATGAAAACCTGTGAAGTCTTGTTCGGTTGGCGCGCCCGCGTCTGCTTCATCTGCCGACATCACGCTATTGTCTTCTTTATCCATTGCGCCCCCCTTCTATGATAGAGGTGCTGACATCCACCGGAACATAGCGGCGGAACATCAGCTCGACCATATCGGCCTCGTCCGCGCCCAGGCCTGTACTGATAAAACGAATGGGAAGGCCTTCGCGCTCCAGCAATTCGGAATAACCGCTGGCCGTGCGCATCGCGGCGGCAAGGGCCTCAGGGGAATCATTGCGCATTTCGGCGGGGTTTTCGCCCATATTCAAAATGATATCCATGCGGTAGGGAACAGTTGTGCGGGCGCTGTTAATCAGATCAACCAGCATTTCAAGAAATGGCTGCTCTATCATCGGATTTGCGCCCTCTTGCTCCAGGAACAGCTCCTGCCCTTCCGAGCCAAGCGCTGCTTCGAATTCTTCGCGCGGCAAGGTGATATACATTTCAGTGCCAAGACGGTTTTTGGTGACGCGGAAATTTTTGACCTGCGCGCCGAACAGCCCCTCGATCTTATCCAGCGTTGTGCCTTCGTTCATGCTGGTTTCTTCAACCGATTCAATGGAGGGCGCGGGTTCATCTTTATCAATCGCACCGGCAGAAAAAGCCATATTCAGACTGGACATGATGGGGGCGGCCTTGGTTTCCTCGAAATCCGAAAGCGCATTCAAGATAATAAAAAATGACAGCAGCATGATGAACAGGGATAAGCCCAGAAATTCATTGGCCATGGAAAAAACGTCCTGTTTTGTTCAAAACCGTAACTTTTCCAGTATAGCATAAATGCGAATAAGGTCTTTTAAAATCTATGGGGCTTGGCGCAGCCTAAAAATCTTCCAACAGCTTATCAATATCGGCCTGAGAAATACCGCCCCCCGGAAGCTGGGGACCGTTCAGAAGGCTGGCTTCGCCCTCATCCTTCACCGGCTCGGCAGGGGGGGCCTGACCTTGGGTTCCTTGTTCTAAGGCACCCATAAGCGCACCGACTTTGATCTCGATGCTTTTCAGAGCGCCAACAACTTTTGTAATGCGCTGTCCGGTTATATCCTGAAAGGAGCAGGCCTCGTATATCTTAGTAATTTGCGCCGAAATGGCATCGCCCTGCTCGCCGCCGATTTGTGCCGCGCGCTCTTCTATCATTTCACATGCGTCCATGATTGCGCCTGTAGCCTCGGCAGTGGATTCGATGACGGCGTCCAACTCGTCCGTTGCGACAGGGATATGCGTATCGGTAATATCTGAGGCTTCCGGCACGGCCATGCCTTGGCGGGTTTCCTGAATAATTGTCTGGAGCTCCGATAATTCGCGGTAAATGGAGTCTTTAGAAGTATCCCCGCCTTTACCGACTTTTTCGATAACGGAATTAATAATTTTCAAGACATCGTCTTTTTTATAGGCGTGTGACATAGCGGCACCTTTCGGCAATGGGGATTTTTTCAGTACGTTATTATTCAAATTCACCAATGACAGAAACCATCTTCGTCTTCAGAGTCTCGGCATTGAAGGGTTTAACTATGTAATTATCAACGCCCGCCTTTTTGGCCGCGATGACGTTCTCGGTCTTGCTCTCGGCGGTGACCATTATGAAAGGCGTTTTGGCAAAAGACTCGCCCGATCCGCGCACGGCTTGCAAGAGTTCAAGCCCTGTCATGGGCTCCATATTCCAGTCCGATATTATCAGACCGTATTTCTTTTCCTGCACTTTTTTAAAGGCTTGTTGTCCGTCCATGGCCTCATCAACATTTGCGAAGCCGAGCTGTTTCAGCAGGTTTTTAATAATTCTGAGCATAGTATTGTAATCATCCACGATCAGAACATTCATGTCTTTATTAACAGCCACTTGATATTTACTCCTTGTCGGTATTCTTTATTAATGAGGCGCTATACTGCCGCAAAGATTTTATCCGAAAATGCCATATAAAATAAGCCCTCAAAGTAAAGGGCTTATGGCACAGCGCGGCGAGCTACAAATTTTACGGAAATTTAATTCTCGGGCAACTCAGGGAGCGTTTTTTGTTCCGCCAGCATAATAGTGACGGTACGCGCGCGTTCCGGGTTCATCGCCGCTAGCACAGGGGACAGTTTTCGCTCACTCATAAGAGAGACAACATTTACCAGAACATCCAAATCGAGCGTGTCAAAAATTCTCGCGGCCTCTTTCGGCTTCATACCCTCGTATATCTTTACGAGACTCGTAATGCGTGCCTTTTCCTCTTCGGACTGATCTTCCAGCAATTGTTCGATCTGATTACGCAGCGCATCCATTTCTTGATATTTGCGCTCGATTTCCTGCTCGGCAGCTTGTAACAGCGCCTCGCGGGTTACCAATGTTTGTTCGCGGCGATCCAACTCTTTGCGGCGCGCAGCCATGTCTTCGAACATTTCCATTTTCACGGAAGATATGTCGATATCGGAATCGGAGGCATCACGCCATTTTGATGTGTCTACGGCTTCCTCTGCGGCTGCGCCTGGAGGCTCTTCGGCGGCGGCAGGCTCCGGCGCGGTTTGCGGCGCTTCTTCTTCAGGCGTTTCTGCCATAGCCAATGTCTCTTGCGGCGGCATCGGAGCCTCCTCTTCAGCAGCGGCGAACGCACCGCCCGACATATCGCGCACACCGCTCACAACCTCGACCAGCCGCACGGAAAAGGCCAGCATGGCTACGATAATCAAAAGCGGTAATATTTTTACGCGTTCACTCATATTTCTATCTAATTACTTGTTCTTAGCGTTTTTCATTAAGGCTTCGTATAGCTCGCGCTCGGCTTGGCTATCGAACCCATCATCATCCAGATCGCGGGTCATGACCTCATCATCTTCGCGCAAATCCCCTTTGTCGAAATCGCGGTCTTGAATAAAGAAAGATGGTTTATCGGCCTCTTTGCGGGACTTTGATGGCGCCGATTTTGGCGCTGCCCCACCTTTATTCGCAGGCCGCTTTATATCATCAAGGCCAAAATCCGGCTTTTCGCTCATTTTCCGGTGGCTGGTGTCGCTCATGCGCTCCAGACGGTTGGCCAGCGCATTGCCCATATCGTGCATGAGCTGTAGCTCATCAGTTAATTTGCGGGCGTTGTTTACAACCTTTTGCAAATCCTCGCCAGCCTCGAAGCTGGAATTTTTCAAATTGGCAATGGCATCATGGGCATGATCTATATTCTTGCCCAACTCCCCCACCAATGTGTTGAATTCCTGCCTGTATTTGCGGAAATTATTCAGGGCTTTGGATAGCCGTATGCAGTAAAATACCGTCACGCCAAGGCCGATTAAAACAACAATATCCAGTACTACGCTTAAGAGAGACCCGCTCATTAATCCTCATCATCCGTTTCCGGCGGAATGTATCTTTCGATACGAACAGCAATATTTCCTTGTTTCTGTCCCACCGGCCCCTTGAACATGGGGAAGTGTCCACAACGCATCTCAAGTTCCTCGTCAACGCGCGTATTAAATAAAACCTGTGTTCCGATTTTCCAGTTCATCAGATCATCCAGCGGCAAGGTAATCTCCCCCAATATGGCCTGAAGTTTGATATCGGTTTTATATAGCTCGTGTGTCAGGTGGTTTTCCCAGATGGAATCCCGCCCGAATTTCTCCCCCATAAACATCTGCAGCAGCAGCTCGCGGATCGGCTCCAGCGTGGCATAGGGAATCAAGATTTCAACGCGGCCGCCGCGATCACCCATATCAACGCGCAGCCTTGCCAATACGCAGGCATTGCCGCTTTGTGTAATTGTGGCAAAGCGCGGATTGGTCTCCATACGGTCGGGAGAGAAGCTGACCGGAGAAAGCGGATCGAAAGCGGAGGACAAATCGCCAAGGGCAACCTGCACCATTTTCTCAACCAGCTTGGTTTCAATTGTTGTATAGGGGCGCCCTTCAACGCGAATGGCGGGCGTACCTTTACGGCCCCCCAGCAAAACATCAACGATGGAATAGATCAGCGCCGAGTCGGTCACCAATAGGCCGTTATTGTCCCATTCTTCGGCTTTAAATACCGAAAGCATGGCCGGAAGCGGGATAGAATTCATATAATCGCCAAAGCGCACGGTCGAGACCTGATCCAGCGAGACCTCGACGTTATCGGAGGTCAGGTTGCGCAGCGAGGTCGACATCAAGCGCACAAGGCGGTCAAAAACAATATCGAGCATCGGCAGGCGTTCATAATTCACCATCGCCGAATTGATCAGAGCCATCACGCCGGATGTATCTGAATCCATCATATTGTCGTCGTCAAAGCCAAGCAGAGAGTCAATCTCTTCCTGATTGAGGATGCGCGTGCCGCCGCCTTCCTCGCCGCCGCCATCATATTCAGGCATGGCATCGGAATCAGAATCGCCATCGGACATGGATTCCCATTCGGACATCATGGCCTTTTCTTCATCGCTCATTTGTTCGAGCTCATCCGTGGATGTATCGCTCATCTGGCTACCTTTTTCTTAACTACGTTTCCCTGCTATTGATATAAGCAAGTCCTGTGCCGTTTTCCACTCATGACCCATTATACCATTATTGGATCAAAATTTCCTGAAATAGCACATCTTTAACTTTTACGGGCGCTGCGGCCTGATTTACGCGCCAGAGCAGCTCCATTTGTAAACGGTAAATTCCGGCAGAACCACGCAGGTCGCGCACACGCAATTCCCGCAAATACGTCTGGAACTGGTCAACAACACGCGGCATGACAGCCTCGATCTCGGGCGCTTGGGCCGGATTTTCCAACTCTAGCTGAACGGTCAGGCGCAAAAAGCGTTGCGAGCCATCGTCTTCGCTTAAATTTACAATCATGGTCGGCATTGCGATGAAGGCACCACTACCGGCTTCGCCGTGGCCTCCGCCATGATCCCCGCCGCCGCCGCCGTGATCCGCGGCTGCCTCTTCATGGCTTTCCTCTTCTTCTTCGGGGCAAGGGGTAATCACTTCACCGTGATCGTCCAGTTCCTCAACGCATTCCTCGCCGCCCAGATACGGATCAAGAAAACCGGAGACATATAAGCCGCCGCCAACGCCGCCAACCAGCAGAAGTGGCAAGACTATAAAAATGATCAGCTTCTTGGCATTAAAGCCGGCTTTGGCTTCGCCGCCCTCCTCGCCTTCACCGCCTTCGGTTGCAGCGCCGTCTTCATTTTCGTTTACTTCGTCTTCGGCCATCATGGTTCTTCAATCTTTTTCTTATTCTTGTCGGTATTTAAATGTCTGAAACAGCATATATCTTTTTATAATAAAGCATCTTGGCTTTAAAAAAAACGCCCTTGATGATCATAGGGCATATTATCCAGCGCTATAACCAATGACGCTATCCACCCAATGCGGAAAATATTGCCGTTAGTGGGCCTTTCGGTCGCCGCTTTCAAATTATTCTCAAGAGTGCGCCCCACGAGCAATTCACACATAACCAACTGATATTTAATAAAAAATTAAACTGGCACGCCTTGTGCAATGATATCAGCGAGGCAGCAACAAAACCAATAACAAGAATTGCCGCCAATAGAATACGAGTAACCAAAGGGTAAAAGGAATAAAGACATGGAAAACAGTATTTATCTAGGATTATCACGGCAGATGACGCTGCGGACCAATATGGCCATTACAGCGAATAATATCGCCAATATGAATACGCCGGGTTACCGCGGACAAAATATGCTCTTCGCTGAATATCTGGCCGATCCGAAAGGTGCCGAGGATGAGCTGTCCTTTGTATATGACCGCGGTCAATATCAAGATTCAAAAGCAGGCCCGATGCAACAGACTGATAACCCGCTGGATATGGCGCTAGTCGGCCCCGGTTTCTTCGGAGTTGCCGGACCGGGCGGACAGCCGACCTATAGCCGCGCCGGTAATTTCCAGATGGGCATTAACGGCACGCTTCAGACCTCAGCCGGTTTTGATGTACTGGATCAAGGCGGCGCAGCCATACAAATTCCCGCCGATGCCAAAGAATTCAAAATTGATGATAACGGTGTGGTTTCCACAGAGAACGGTGCAATCGGCACCATCCAGATTGTGGAGTTCGAGAATATCCAGAATTTAAGCCCGATGGGAAATAATCTTTATACCACCAACGATGCCCCCATAGAGGCCACACAAACCAGAACCAAGCAAGGCTACGTGGAAGGGTCAAATGTGAATTCTATTCTGGAGATGACCAATATGATTGAAATATCGCGGTCTTTCCAAGCCATGCAGCAGGCTATGTCGGTAGAAAATGACCGCCTTCGCAGTGCAATAGCAAAACTGACAAAGACAACTTAATAAAAACAACGCCCTTAAAGGGCAGAACGACATTTCACTAAAGGAGTATTAAAAATGAGATCATTAGATATCGGCGCAACAGGGATGATGGCACAACAACTTAATGTTGATACCATCTCCAACAACATTGCCAACATGACCACAACAGGATTTAAACGCCAGCGCGCGGCCTTCCTCGATTTGATTTATCAGAATGTGGACCGCCCGGGTAGCGCATCTTCCGATGCCGATACGCTGGTGCCATCCGGTATTCAGATGGGTCTTGGTGTTCGCGCCGGTGCCGTATACCGCATGACCGGACAGGGCGCTATCGAGATTACCGAAAACCCGCTGGACCTTGCCGTAACTGGTGAGGGATATTTCCAGATCGAACTGCCAAACGGTAACACCGCCTACACACGCGACGGGACATTCCAGCTTAATGAAAACGGCGAGCTTGTGACCGTACAGGGTTACCGCGTCGAGCCGGGCATCACCATCCCCGAAGATGCCAAAGACATAGATATCAATGCGAACGGCGAGGTTTTGGTCAGCATTGAAGGACAGGTTGCCATGCAAAATCTGGGGCAGTTAGAACTGGCCAGCTTTGTGAACCCAGTCGGACTGGAAGCGGTCGGGGACAACTTGTTCCTTGAGACCGAAGCCTCCGGCGCGCCAACAAACGGCACCCCCGGTGAAGATCAATTCGGCGCCATCCGCCAAGGGGCATTGGAGCAATCCAACGTCAATGTGGTGGAAGAAATTACCCGCCTGATTGCCGCCCAACGTGCCTATGAAATGAATTCCAACGTGATCTCGACCTCTGATGAAATGATGCAGGTTGTCGGACAGTTGAAGTAAGAAACCCTGGGTAAAGTAATACGGGTTACGAAATAAAGGTTAGGAGACCATAAAATGAAATTACTGTTATTCCCCATATTCTACCCCCGCTTTGCGGTGTTTGTCGTGGCGATTGCATTTTATGTCTTCTTCG
>CAXBAL010000037.1:0-11452 GCA_963973475.1 uncultured Micavibrio sp. | reverse complement strand
TGTTTGCAGTTGTACCAGCACCTGTCAGGGTAATTGTATTACCGCCTATTGCATTGATCACATTGGTTTCACCTGCAGCAGCACCAGCAATCGCGCCAGTTACCGCAAAGCCAGCGCCAGTACCATCAAATGTTACTGTGTTTGTACCTGTACCTGTACCACCCAATGTCGTTGCAGCTGTAACTGCAGCTTTGAAAGTTGCACTTGAGTTATTTGTAAGCGCATCTTCAATTGTGATTGTTTCAGCAACAACGGCACTGTTGAAAGTTACACCGGCAGCATTCTGAACAACAACCGCACCTGTACCGGCAATCGCGCCAGTTACTGTTTGGGCTGTTGAAAGACCATCAAGTCGCAAGGTTGATACAGAAGTATTCTCTGTAAGAGTAATTGTACCGGATGTGATGTTACCAGATACGTTTAAAGCAGCATTACTGCCGTTATCCTGTGAAGTAACAGTGATTGTACCTGTTCCCAGATCAACATTACCGTTTACATCAACATTGAAAGCACCGTTCGTGTCTCCGGCATTAGCAGCAATCGCCAAGTTCAAAGCAGCATTACCGTTTGCAGAAACATTACCGGCAACTGTAGCTGTATCAGCAGCAGAAGCATCCGCACCGCCAGCATCTTGAAGTGTAAGTGTAAGACCAGTTGTATTTGCAATAACAGCATTACCTGTACCATCACCAATGATATCACCGTCAACCAGGTCAATAGCACCTGTCGCATCAACGCGAACGTCTTTGGACTGTGATGTAATTGCGTTAACGTTTGTACCCCAGTCAAAAGCTGTGTCAGCTGTTTCATCTGGTGCAGCCGTTGTAAATGTACCGCTTGCGTTTGTGTCAACCACAAACTCATCTGCTGCATAAGCCTGTGCACCGAATGCGGACACTGCCACAATCGCCGTACCTGCCAGCATTAGTTTTTTAAAATTCGTTTTCATTATAACTCTCTCCTATAATGTTTAGTTTTTTGAAGTAATAAAGTCGTTTTGACTTACCGTTTGGATATCTAAAGTTTCATACGTAAACCCATGCCTTTTTCAAAGCACGGATAAGTTTTACCAGCTGATTCGGCATTCGCCAAGGCGTTTGAGACATATATGCACTATTTTTTTTGTGGGTGTTACAAAAATGCAACATGTTGTTACATTCAAATTTCCTAATAAATGGATGGGAAATCCGGCCATAAAAAAAGCCCCATACTATGACGGGGCTTTGGCATTATGGTAACGGGAGGGGCGCGCCTAGCCTTGCACTTCGCCCAAAGCCTTGGTGAAGCCTTTTAGCGGCATGGGGATGCTCAGCGGTTCGCCATTGGCGCGTACGATCTCGACCACGGCCTGCGTCCCGTTGCTCAGGCGGCTTAGCAAATCATCGTTCAATGATACATACGCAAAGCAGCCATTGGGCAGGCAATAGCGCACACCAAACGCGAGCGGTTTACCATCATCGATTGTAAGTTTCACACCCGGCTCCAACAAAATGCCCATTGGCAGAATGAAAATGCCGCGTGCGTCCTCTTGCCCCTCGGGGTAGCCGATGGCGAGTTCGATAACGCGCTGGCCGCTGTCTTTCATGTCTTGACGCTGGTAAATTTCGCACTTGCCGCGTTTGTTATCGGCTTGAACGGATTCCTCGTCATTACAGCGCACGGCCCATGCGGTTTCCATATTTGCGGCAGGGTTCGCATTTGCGCTTGCGGCGTCCTGCGCATTCGCATCGGGCGCATAGAATTGCTGGAACGCGAAAAAGCCCGCTCCCAGAAGCAGAACGGCCACGGCGATATATTTTATGTAAGTCTTCATCTTATCCTCATTCGTTTGAAAGATTATGCGAGCACACTAGAGATTAGGCGCTTCACTGTCCAGCGACTTATATATAGGCGCATTTTTTTATGGGGAAAACACGGCGGGCGTGATTGCGGCCTTTATACACGGGGCAAAAGGCATTACACTAGGCGATAATGTTAAGGTTTATTTATCGAATTTTGACTATAATAAAGAATAATTTGGGGATTTGTATGCGGCTCTTACTCACAGCGATGGTTTTTGGCGTTCTTGCGTTTGCGGCAAGCGGCGCGCAGGCGTGCGGCGGGAATGATCCGGCCGGCGTTGAGGGCGAGATTATCTTCAACGAAACTATCAACGCCCCGCAATTTTGTGATGGTGATGAATGGATCCCGATGAAAGGCGGCGAGCCGCGCAAATTTAACCCTATGCTCGCCAATTGCAGTGCTGCAGGCACGCTGAATCTTGCCGTAGCCGGCGTTAAAACCGGCGCGTCCGGCGAGGACTTCCTCGGCCTGTGGGCGGATGGCAATTTTGTCTTCGCCGCCAATGGGTGGGGCGGTGCGGGCGGAAACAGCCTGAAAGCCTACGCTTTTGACGGCAGCAGCTTTACCGAAGTCGCAAGCTCGGCACAGATGCTAAACTTTCCCGAAGGCATCTGGAAACAGGGCAACTATATATATGTTGGCTCCCCCGGCGATTCCGGCACGGCTACTGCGGGACTGCATGTCTTTGGCTGGGACGGCAGCGCCCTCACCCATCTCGATTCCAACACCACCGACGTCCATGAGGCGCGGCAAATGACGGGTGACGGGCAATATATTTACGTTGCATCCGGCGATAACGGTGTGCACGCCTTTACCTTTAATGGCACGACGTTAACGAAGGTCGGAGATTCCATTCCCGATACAGTCAGCAACTTTTCCCATGGGGCCTATGCGCGTGACGGTTATATTTACATTGCGCAGGGCGCTGGCGGCCTTCAAGTTGCGACATTCAACGGCACAAACTGGAACGTGATCGACACCGACACCACCGCCGGCAACCCGGGGCGCGTCTGGCATGATGGCCGGTATGTTTACGCTACCGTTGACGAAGGTTTGGCGGCCTATTCCTTTAACGGAACCAGCCTCACACATATTGCAAACTATCCCCTGACGACAAACGGGCGCAATGTCTGGGGCGATGGCAATCATATCTATGTCAGCGAGAACGGCGGCGACGATACATTCTCCGCGCTCACCTTTGATGGCTCCAGCTTCACATTGATCGACAGCATCGTTCTGGATGGCGGCAATGGCCCGCGCGGCATAACGGGCAATGGCACCTATTTATTCGTCGGTGAAGAAAACGGGGATTTGCACGCACTCAGCGGCTTTAATTGCACAAACCCACAAGTGGCCTCCAACTTCACCCATATCGTGCCAAACGGTTTGCTGGCACACTGGCGCCTGGATGAGAATAGCGGCACGACGGCGTATGATACCAGTGGCAATGGTTACGATGGAACTATGTCGGGGGACGTGGATGCCACAAATGATTCCGTCACTGGCGCAGTTAGGAATGCAATTAGTTTTGACGGCCCATCTACAATTAATAACATCGCCATCGCGTACGACACATGGCAGGCATTATCGGCTGACTTTTCACTTGCGGCCTGGGTGAAGTTCGATCCCGCAAAAGCAACCAGCGGCTCGGGATACAGGGTTATTTCATCACAAATGAGCCCTACGGCACATTATTTTCTTCGCGTGGAAAATGTAAGCGACTCGCGTGTACCTCAATTCGGCGTACGGGGGGCGACAGGAGCCCTTACCATGACCGGAACAACAGATATCAATGATGGTAACTGGCATTATATCGTCGCAACCAGAACTGGAAATGCCCATAGACTTTATCTAGATGGGGTCCAAGAAGACACGACGCGAGTTGCAAATACCGGCGCCATAGACACCGGACAGGATCTACATATTGGCGCCTATAACACCACCTCTGAAAACTTTCCCGGATTTATTGACGATGTACGCCTATATAACCGCGCCATTGATGAGGAAGAAATCACCAAACTATATAAAACTACCGGTGATGGCATTCGCTACAATGCCAACTCCCGCACTATGGAATATTTCGATGGCAACCGCTATGTGTCCATGACACCCGAATGGGGCGCACCGGCTGCCGGGCTTGTCGGACACTGGAAGCTGGATGAAATGAGCGGAACAACAGTGATTGATAGCAGCGGTAATGACTATGACGGTATAATGCAGAATCTGAGCGCAGACGATAATAATACTTCCGGCGCCGTCAATTCATCCATAACCCTTAATGGCATTGATGATTACATTTCTATTCCCCACGCCGCCGAGCTAAACCCTACAGATTCCATCACCTTATCGGCATGGATAAAATCAGAGGGCAGCACAGGCGACAACCAAAGAATAATCGGTAAATGGGGCCCAGGCGGAAATAGCTTCAACCTGTTTATGGCCGAATTTGATTACGGCAGCGATGGTCTAGGGCTCCAACCCGCAATCGAAGTCGCCATTGGCAGTACCAATTTCGTTATTGATGCCGATGACAATGGTGCCATTATAGGTGATGGAATATGGCACCACGTTGCCGGCACTTATGACGGCACATCTTTAAACATTTATGTTAACGGCGCACTGCAAAATACTCTGGCCGCAACAGGAGCCATAGACCCAAGCACAGGCCCGATCAATATAGGCAGGGACGAAAATAACTACGGTCATTTTTTCGGCAGCATAGATGATGCGCGAATCTATAACCGCCCTTTATCAGCCACCGAAATCCAGCAACTCTATCAAATCGGCTCTCCTGTCGGCCAAAACCTCGCCGCGCCCGAAGACTGCCCGAATATAGGTGATGTTTGCGATGACGGTACGGTTTATGCGGGCATATCGCCGGATGGAAGTGTGGCCATGTACGCCGCTCCGACCGATGAAATACAGGATTTACGATGGAACAACGGCAATTCAACTGGCCGCACGACGACAAATCAAACAAGCTTCGTTACAGGTGAAAGCAATACTGCCAATTTAAGCATTATTGATGCAGATAGTGGCACCGCTGATTTTCAACCACATAGCGCGGCTGCCGTATGTGCCAATAAAGTATTCGGCGGCACTAGTGATTGGTATTTACCGGCCAGGGACGAATTTCAAATTTTATACAACAACCGCGCAGCCATCGGCGGTTTTGTCGATAGCGGATGGTTTGTCAGCTACTGGACTTCTACAGAAAATGACCAAGCGTCGGCTCTATTGAAAGATTTTTCTAGTGGCAATACAGGCTTTATGAACAAAGAAAATGGCATTTCTACGCGTTGCGTCCGCAAAGGCCCTGCTCCGCGTTGCTCCAATCCGTACGGCATTGAAGGCGAGATGGTTTACAACAATACTTCCGGCGGCGACACCACTGATGTCGTACAATATTGCGATGGTGCGCGCTGGATAGCGATCGGTAAAACAGCACCATAAACCATGATATTTCAATGAGATAGGGTTTTCACGATCATAAAACGAGATGGTGCTGCTGGGGAGAATTGAATTAAGATATCTAAGGCATATATTTGAAAAGTTTATAAATACCGATTAAGCGCATGGGTCTAAGTAGCTATGAAGCGCTGAATCTGAAAGTAACCTTCCCGCAAATAATGCGCACGCTCGTTCCAATCTTTTATCTCTAATCCCTGCCGGAACAAAGTAATGCCCCATGTGGATGGCGTGTTTTTTTCAAGCCAGTCCAGCGCTTCATAAACTTCTGTACGACGTATATCATAATCGTAGCCGTCATCCAGCGCTTCTTTCAAAACCTGTATGTAGTGCCGCTTATATTCTGCATGCGGTATATTGTGTTCGGTTTTCCCCCAGTACATTTTTGGACTCATGCCACAAGAGGGGGAACATATCAAGAACAATGTTTATTTATCATTCCAGCTAAAGCCGTTCAGGTTTTCGCAGCCGTTGCCTAGACAAAGATATTCAACTTGTCCGTTGGTATTAAGCTCTGTCCCTAATATTATTGTTCCGCTTGACATACAGGCCAGTGATAAACTTAGGCAAAATATGGCTATGAGTAAAAAGCCAAACAATAAGGCTTTAATATCTTCTTTGCGCTTATGACGGTAATATCGACCGCTCGCGCATAGCTGGTAATCCAATGCGTGAATAGACATTTTTAAAATACTTCCTTTAATATATGGGCGAACTAATAAAACAATCATGAGTTTTTGTCAAGTTTTTATGTTAAAGTAAAAATCAGCAAGAAAATCATATTTCAAAATCACCGGAATATATTTCGCCACTAGCGCAGCGCTGGAAAGCTGTGGGGTGTCCTATCCACTTGCAGTCATGCAATCGCGTGTAACATGCACTTCATATTTATCGTTACGTTTTCGGATACTCGCCATGCCTTTTTTACTCCCTTGGTGTGACAGGAGTGTGACAAGACGTTTTCAAGGGATTTTTACAGCTTATGGCTAAATCTCTGCTAATGCGCTGAGAGATATATTATGAAGATGGTGCTACACAGTTGACGAAATAGAAATTTTTCTCCGTCATAAGCCGTTGTTTTTAAAGGCAAAACATCGAACATCATTTTTCAAGAGGATGCTGCTGCTTCGAGCTTAGCAATGTCAATCTTTTCCATTTTCATCATTACGTAAAATATCAGTGAGTTGGGCAGAGTAATTTCCTCAGAAAAATTAATAACATGACTGGCAATATGTATTTCCGCTATTATTCTATATTTTACTACAGCATAAAATTGCATCTTGTAGTGATCCTCATAGCTAAAGCAATTTTCTGAAAGTCTGGCTTAGACAGTTTCCGTTTCGCTCCACGCATGACAATCCCCCAGTTTTGCCCCCGGCCTTTTGTCAACTCCAGTTTTTCGAGCAGTGGTCGGATGGGTGCGAGCTCTGCTTCCAATACAAAATTTACATCCACTCGATAGGGATGAAAACCCATCGTTTGATCTGCTTGGTAGGGTCTATCCGAAGTAATTTGACCGATTGTAGTGAATGCCTGCACAAGAGTACCTCCATCAATCTCTTCGCGTGGAGAATAATAAACGATCCAGTCACCCTTCTTCAGGCCGCTGATAGCAGATTTCTTTCCGTGCCCTAGTTGTGCAAATTTGCCATCACGACCTGCAAACGCATGTTGAGAGCAGGCGATCCCCATCCAATAGTTAGTCATTTTGAATTTCTTTACTCTGTACAGTGTGTGCCGTTATCGTATAGCCAAATGGATCACGGAACGCGAAATATCGGCCAAACGGGCCATCTTTGGGAGGGAAGATAATTTCGATCCTGTCTGCGGCCAGATCTGCATGTAAGACATCGGCATCATCACAGGCAAACCAAAGTGCGACACCGGCTCCAAGATAATCTTTTGCAGCTGATAAGTCGGATGGAGGTTTGCGTACAGCGAAAGGTACTGGTTTACTATCGAATATCACAGCGCCAGGCGGTCCTTTCATGATTGAAAGTCCGAGTTTGCCGTTGTAGAAAGCCTTAGCGGTTTCTAGATTATCTGCCTGAATGCTTACAAAATCGATGCCGGTGAGGTGTCCCATATTATTTTTTCCTTTTAGATGTTACAATATCAGTTAACTGATATAATGTAAGGAACCTGATATTATAAAGCAAGATAATTTGAACAGATCTTTGGGCTATAATCTAAAGAGAGCTCAACATCGTTTACGCCGAAAGATGGACGAGGCGCTAAAAGCCTGCGGTTTATCCACAGCTCAGAACGCGGTGCTTGCGGCGCTAATGGTTCAACCGGATATGACAAATGCGGATCTCGCGAATGCGGCATTTATTACACCTCAATCCATGCAGACCATTTTAGCTGGCCTAGAAATAGCCGGGTATGTTGTCAGAAGACAAGATGATAACCACGGACGGCGTCAACTTGCGCGCTTAACCCCAAGTGGTGAAGCCTTGGCAATGCAAGGCCGACAAGAAACGGCATCAATTGAGGCCATTATTGCCAAAGCTATTTCACCTCTTTCTGAAGAAGAATTTTTGGCATTACTTTACCGCCTTCAGGACGCTCTCGATTAGTATGACGATGATGCCGCTGATCTGGTGAAGCTAGCATTATGTGCCTCACGCGCTTTTTTGAAACTGACCAGAAAAACTGGTTTATATGTTGAGGGTGAGGTCGAAGTGAAAAATTTCTTCTCCATTTCTCCACGGTATGCACAGCGAACTCAAACACCGATTTTTTACGAGCCGCGCCAAGCCCCAGAAAATATAGGGTTTTAGGGGGTGAGGCTAAATTTCAAAAAGCCTCGTCATTTTGGAGAAAGGAGACGTTTTGGGGTATTTGATGGGGAAAGGGCGAGGTTTTTTAGGCGATAAATTCACACCCGCAAGTCGCCAAACCTTACTGACACTGCGCCACACAGGGCGATGAATATAGGGGGGAGAATATTTTGAAAGTGTAAATGGTGGCTGGGGAGGATTGAATTAAGAGATCAAGTAATTGAATGTATGTAATAATTATAATTACAATCTCTTAAACACCCCCATAAATACCCCCTACTTTAATTTCTTAAGTCCATAACGCGCATCTTTTCATTAATGCTAACCATGATGAAAGGAAATAATCATGTAAGAAAATAATCCGGCGCAAGCTGCAATGGAAATTCTTTACACGTTTCAAGCAAAACTGAATGAAGCAATACAGGAAGCCGAAAAGATAATGGGGGCTAATCATGGGTAAAGAGGAATTAGCCGCGTTCTGGCTGTTTTACATTGATTCAGAAAATAAAAGGCTCGAAGCATTAAGGCTAATGTTTGAAAAGTTTATAAATACAGATTAGGCGCAAGGGTCTACGTAGCTATGAAGCGCTGGATTTGAAAAAAGCCTTCGCGTAAATAATGCGCCCGTTGGTTCCAATCCTTTATTTCCAAGCCTTGCCGGAATAAGGTTATGCCCCATGTTGAGGGTGTGTTTTTTTCTAGCCAGTCCAGCGCTTCATAAACTTCTGTACGGCGTATATCATAATCGTAGCTATCTTCCAGCGCTTCTCTCAAAACCTGTACGTAGTGCCGCTTATATTCTGCATGCGGTATATTGTGTTCAGTTTTGCCCCAGTACATTTTTGGACTCATGCCACAAGAGGGCGAACATATCAAGAACATTTGTATATAGTTGATATAAATCAGCGGCCAATCCGTTATGAGCGGACTGGCATTATAAGGACATTGTTAGGGGTCTTCTCTACTCTTGCGTTGAATTAAGGGAGAAAAGCTTCATTTAAATGTAAGGTTTTGTAAGGTTCTTCAAATCTTTATTATTTTTATCGTTGCCGGAATAAATAGTGCTGCAATCTTGTTGTGATTTGCCTTGCCCTAATCTTGCCGTTCTTCGCGCGCGTTTATGGACTGTGATATTTATGCTTTATCACAATCCGGCTCTAAAAGCGCTTGCGGTATTTTATGGGGTTGCGTGTTGCGTGGGTCTGAAAAGATATGGATGCCATGCCGGATTCATTGCCAAAGATAACGCCCCGTTCCTCCAGCGCCTCTTGTATCCTATCCGCTGCCCAAGAGTGGCTTGGTATTCTGTCCCGCTTTTCAGCATTTAAAACGCTGTTACGGTGCATGCCGGTGGTGTCTGCCATTTCATTGATGGTCATGCCAAGGATAATGCGCCCCGCCTTTAACTGTTTTCCATCTGTAATTGCCATACTTCCCTCTCTGGTTGCGGTATCATTATACCATTGTCGTTTTGTAATCGCTAGACTATTTGCTTATCAAGGGTGTTAGGGCATCGTGCGCGTGTACTGCGTGGAAATTGTGCTTTTGCTTTTATCAGCACCCCTTTTTTATAGTGTCAGATTATTATGATATCGACTTACAATTTATGGCACGCATGATGCGGACAAATCCATTTTAAGGCTCACTGGAGTCATTGAACGCTTGTGGCGCTGTTGCCTTGTAGAAAAATAACTAGAACGCTTCCACGGGCTTCTATGGGGCTGGAAATGCTATTAAACTTCATGCGCGCGCGTATTGGGTGGAAAATCTTTTTCGTGTCAGGAAAGTAATCTATCTCTTTCTACTTTAGAGCGGTTTTGCAATGTATTCAGTGCGTTAATGATGTGAAAATAATCTTTGATGTTTTCAAAGGCTATTCAATAAAATCAATGCCTTAATGATTTATGAGATACACCATGCGTGACTGCATGCTTCGCTTGCTGCTTGGGGGTAGCTACGCAGCCCTCTAATTATCTATATTTACGAGGATTTCCAATATATACACAATCAAACCAACTTTGATTGAACCTAACTATTTCTCCATTTGGGCTATCCCCTTTATGAAATTGAACATTTATTTTGTTAGAGCCTAGGCTAATTATAGGATATTCCAACGAACAATAAGAACTCACACCATTTGCGTAAAGTTTAGCTTGGTGTTTATCCAAAATTTTATAAACGCCCTGTTCTTCGTACGCCATTGAGCTAACAGTAATAATATCGCCTTTCTTACATTCGCTGTAAGGGTTATCAAAAATATCTATGCCTTCGTTCAAAATAGGGTAGCAAATAACTCTTTCCTTTTCTTTGCAGCTAGCAATAATCAGTAATGCGCTCATTAAGAATAGTATTGAGGTTTTCATTGTCTTTAAGCCTATGGTTAGATGTATATACTGTACCTCTGCATGAACCGTAAAAATGTAAGAATAGCCAAAACAGTTCACCATATGAACCGTAACAGGGTTTATCATTCCCATAAAGGCCTATTGCGTTCACCACATGAACCGTGTGGTTCACCAGATGAACCGTGTTCTAAATTTTCAGGGGCTTGCCAATGTCGCCATTCATTGGTTGGTGCTTTTCCATCGTATACGTGATGGGTAAGCACCCAGCGTCTTGATTTTTTTTGTTTATAATCAAAACTGGAGTGCCATCCAATTTTTATAAATCCCTTTTCAATTAATTCGTCAAAAGCGTCTTTAGCCTTGCCCTTGCTCATATTGCATAGAGTGGCAACCTCTCTGCACCCTAAGGGGATTTCTCCATTATTGCTGCCATTGTAGCGGCGCATTATCTCCAGCCATGTGCAGCGAGCATATAGCGATAAAGAAAGCCATGCCTCACTATCCTGCATCGAGTTCCAAAGCTGAATATGTTTTTGGCCTTTGTTGCGGCCTTTGGCTTTATTATAATTTCCCATGTATACAATCCATAAATGGGCAGGGCATGAAAGCCCCGCCGTTATTGGTTACGCATATTGTGTTTCAAGTAATTCTACTGGCGTATGCAGGATATAACGGCCATGCCAGCCCCCTTTGTGTTCTTCCCGTATCATCTCGATATCAAAATTATAGGGCGCATTGCGTAAGTCATGGACATAGGCGCTGGTTCGGTATGCCCAAGTGTTCGAGAGTTCCAAGGCGGTCACGCCATGCTTTCCGGCTTGTATCAGCGCGGCCAGCATACGGGCTTTTTGTCCGGTTATCTCGAATGTTTTAGTTTTATCATCACCGTAATAGGCTTTGACAGTAAGGCAAGAGGGGGTATTATGTGAGCAATCCATTGCTTCATTTCCTTTATTTTAACATTAAGTTTTGTGAAGTATTTCAGCCCCTTATCTAGCTAACTCGTAACGCTGG
>CAXBAL010000036.1:0-11784 GCA_963973475.1 uncultured Micavibrio sp. | reverse complement strand
TCAGCCTCGGCGTACTTTCTTTACTGGGTAAGCGTGTGCCGGTTGAGCTGAAGCTGTTTCTGGCGGCGCTGGCCATATTTGATGATCTGGGCGGCATTCTGATCATCGCATTATTTTATGGCAGCCATCTGACCGTGAGCGTTCTTTTCTTCTCATTGCTCGGCATTGCCGCCTTATTTGCGCTCAACCGTTTCGGTGTCACCCATGCCTCGCTCTATATCGTCATGGGCATTCTATTATGGGCGACTTTTCAGGAATCCGGCATTCACCCAACCATGGCCGGTGTGGCGGTCGGATTGGCTCTGCCGCTGCGGCTTAAAAAATCATGCGCCTATATCCCGCTGCGCTTTGTCGAGGACGGGCTGCACCCCTGGGTCGCCTTTTTCATTGTGCCGCTTTTTGCTTTTTTCAATGCCGGGATCGTTCTGACTGATATTTCCCCGCATCATCTGGGATCATCGCTTTCACTCGGCATTATCGCCGGGCTGGTGCTGGGCAAACCGCTGGGTATTTTTACCTTTGCATTTCTGGTGCATCTGTCCGGCTTGGCCCGTTTGGCTGATCATATCAACTGGCGGCAGATCTTCGGCGTGGCGCTGCTGGGCGGGATCGGTTTTACCATGGCGCTGTTTTTAAACACGCTGGCTTTTCCCCATAACGGCAATCCGGAAATCGGCAGACTGGCGATCTTGATTGCCTCGCTGATCTCTGCCGTTGCCGGGTATGCCTGGCTGCATTTGAGCCTGCCAAAGTCCGAATATAATCCCGTAAAAGTAAGGAGTTAAAAACATGCAGGATCATTTAACAAGCACACAGGAAACGGTTTCAGAAAAAGAGTGGTTTGAAGGTTACGGGGTTATTGCCCATTCCGCCGAAACCCGCAAGCGTATTGCTGAGATGGCGGCAACGCTATCGGCTGAAAACACCGCCGGGGACGGCGTAGCTTTTTATGATGCGCTGGCGGCGGCAGACCGGATTGCCAATGCGGCAATGTGGCTTGCGGTCAATCAGGCTTATGCTGCCCATATCTATATTGATGGCCGCGATTTAAAGACGGATGACTTCAAAAAAGACCCGCAAGGCCATCTTGGCGGTTCGCTCAATATGATCCCGGCCTATGTCGGATACATGCTAGCCAATGCGCTGACGGGCACAACGCGCAGCTGGGTGATGGGGCAAGGCCATGCCGTGGCGGCCATCGATAGCGTTAATTTATTGCTCGGCAATATGACGGAGGAACATGCGGCGCGTTATGCTTTAAGTGAAGACGGCTTAACCCGTTTTGCGCGCGATTTTTATTCCTACAGCCTGAATGAAGACGGAAGACAGGACTCGCCGCTGGGCAGTCATGTCAATCCGCATACGGGCGGCGGGCATTTGGAAGGCGGCTATCTTGGTTTTGCCTCGGTTCAATATGCGCATATGCCGCTGCCCGGTGAATCTCTGGTGGCGTTCTTAAGTGACGGCGCATTTGAAGAACAACGCGGCGCGGACTGGACACCGCGCTGGTGGCGCGCCGAGGATTGCGGCGAAGTTGTGCCGATCATGATTGCCAATGGCCGCAGGATCGATCAGCGCACCACCATGTCGCAGGAAGGCGGCGTGGAATGGTTTATCAAACATCTTGAGCTGCACGGCTTTGAGCCGCTTGTTTTCGACGGGCGCGATCCGGCGGCTTTTGCTTGGGCGATCTGGCAACAAGAACGCCGCCTGCGCGAATATGCAGCTAATCTGAATTCCGTTGAGCATTACCATGTGCCCGTGCCCTATGGCATTGCCGTTGCGCCCAAAGGCGCGGGGTTTTACAATGAAGGCACAAATTACGCACATAATCTACCCTTGGTCGATAACCCACATATCAATGAGGTGGCGGCCAAGCGTTTTAATACTCACGCCAAAAAACTTTATGTGCCTTTTGCTGAGTTGCAGGACTCTGTTTCCCTGTTTCAACATCACGAGAAATCAGATCGCGTGAAAGAGCGGGAACATCCGGCCGGCAATCGTGATGTCCGCTTAAAAACCCTTCCTGATCTGAATTTTAAGGCCATCACTTCACAAACAAACGACCCGCAAATTTGGGAAGAGATCAGCCCCATGGATGCGATTGATGAAGGGTTTTTAAAGACTGTTAAAGCCAATCCGCATCTCAGACCGCGCGTTGGTAACCCCGATGAAATGCTGTCCAACCGTATGGATGATACGCTGGAGGCTTTGGAGTTTCGCGTAGTGGATGCGGAGGAAGGATTAGAGGAATCTACGCTGGGCAAAGTGATCACAGCGCTCAATGAAGAAGCGGTGGCCGGAGCGGCGTTCGGCAATAAAGGCGGCATTAATATGATTGTCACCTATGAGGCGTTCGGCGCCAAGATGTTCGGCGGTGCGCGCCAGGAGGTGATTTTTTCCAAACACCAAAAAGATATCGGCAAACCGGCCGGGTGGCTGTCCGTGCCCTTGGTATTGACATCCAACACATGGGAGAACGGCAAGAACGAACTTTCCCACCAGGACCCGTCTTTAGCGGAAAGTATGCTCTCGGAAACATCCGATATTTCCCGTGTTTTATTTCCGGCTGATTATAACAGCGCCGCTGAAACGCTTGCCCGGCTGTATCAAACGCAAGGGCAAATCTGGACGCTGGTTATCCCGAAACGCGCAATGCCGGTTTTGTTTTCTGAAGAGGAATCGCAAAAGCTGCTGAATGATGGCGGCATCCAGATCAGCTGGGCCGGGCATGAGGCGGATAAAGCCGAGATAGGCCTGGTGGCGATTGGTGCCTATCAGCTGGTCGAAGTTTTAAAAGCCTCTGCGCGTTTGAAAGAGCGCGATATTGCCCACAGCGTTTCCTATTTGATTGAGCCTGGGCGGTTCCGCACGCCGCGTAATGACGGTGAAGCGGAACATATCGTGCCTGAGGCCGTGCGTGATGTCATTGTTCCGCCTGCAAGCCGTCATATATTGATGATGAGCCATACCCGCCCGGAAGTGATGCTGGGGACGTTGCAGCCTTTATGGTCTGGAAAAAGTGTAAAAGCTCTAGGCTTTATCAATCAGGGCGGCACGCTGGATGTTGAAGGCATGCATTTCGTCAATGGCTGCAGCTGGGCGCATATTCTGCGCGAAACCGCAACGCTGCTCGGCATCAATGAAGAGAATATTTTGAGCGATGAGGAACGTCAGGCTCTGAATGGAACCCGTTCACCGGATGGTGTGATTACAAAAATAAATAATAAGGAGAGTTAAATGAAACTGACATTTTTAGGCGCAACCGGCACGGTGACTGGATCGAAATATCTGCTTGAGGACGGCGGCAAAAAAATCATGATTGATTGCGGGTTGTTTCAGGGGCATAAGGAGCTGCGCCTGCGCAACTGGAAAGGCTTGCCGGTCAATCCGCGCGATATTGATGCCTTGCTCCTGACACATGCCCATCTGGATCATAGCGGCTATATCCCCAAGCTGGTCAAGGCGGGGTTTAAAGGCCCGATCTATTGTTCCGAAGCCACGTTTGATCTGTGTAAAATCCTGCTGCCCGATAGCGGCCATATTCAGGAAGAGGATGCGGAGCGCGCCAACCGTTATCACTATACAAAACATAAACCCGCTCTGCCGCTTTATAATGAGAAAGAAGCGCGTGATACATTTCAGTATTTCAAACCGGTTGATTTCGGCCAGCCCTGCAAACTGACTGAGGAGCTTGAATTTACCCTGCACCGCGCCGGGCATATTCTGGGCGCGGCTTTTGTCCGGATCAGCGATACAGGCGGCACATCTATATTATTTTCCGGCGATATCGGGCGACTTAACGATCCGGTGATGAAGGCGCCTGCGAAGATTCAAGATGCCGATTATCTGGTTGTTGAATCGACCTATGGCGACCGGCTGCATGACAAGGACGATCCGACCGAGGATATTGAGCGCATTGTCAATGAAACGGCGGCACGCGGCGGCACCGTTGTCATCCCGGCTTTTGCTGTCGGTCGGGCACAAGCCATCATGTTTTATATTCACAAGCTCAAAACCGAAGGGCGCATTCCCTCAAGTCTTCCCGTTTTTCTGGACAGCCCTATGGCAATCAGCGCTTCGGACTTATTGTGCAAGCATTTAAACGATCACCGTATGCCGCATGATTTATGTATGGATGTGTGCGGCATTGCCACCTATACCCGCAAGGTCGAAAAATCCAAGGCGATTTATAACAAGAACAACAACATGCCGAAAATTATTATCTCAGCCAGCGGCATGGCGACAGGCGGACGGGTTCTGCACCATCTCAAACATTATATCGGCGATGAACGCAATACGGTTCTTTTGGCCGGATTTCAGGCAGGCGGCACGCGCGGCGACCGGCTGGCACGGGGCGAGAAGGAGATTAAAATCCACGGCCAGATGTTTCCTGTCAAAGCGCAGATCGAGAAGCTGGACAATATGTCAGCCCATGCTGATTACGGCGAGATCTTGAACTGGATGGAGAATTTTAACAACCCGCCGCGCAAAGTCTTTGTTGTCCACGGTGAAGCCAGTGCTGCACAAAGTATGAAGGACAGGATCGAGAAAAAATTCGGCTGGCAGGCGGACGTGCCCGAATATGCACAAACGGAGGAGCTTTAATGCAACAGGATAGACCAAAACCCATATTGAAACTGCGCCGCCTGGGCATCGACACCTATAAGGAAGCCGTCATTTACATGCGCGAAGATTGCCATGTCTGCCGCGCTGAAGGCTTTGAGGTTCAAACCCGTGTGCTGGTGAGTTTAAACGGGCAATCTATGATCGCCACGCTGAATATGATCCGGGACGGCCTGTTGAAGCCCGGTGAAGCGGCTCTGTCGGAATATGCCTGGGCGAAACTGGGGGCAAAAGACGGCGATGATATTCATGTTTCGCACGCGCCGCCTGTGCATTCGCTCAGCCATATGCGCGCAAAAATTTATGGCAATGAATTGCAAGGCGAGCAATTGCAAGCAATCGTTGATGATATTGTCGCCGGATATTATTCGGATATCCATGTCTCTTCCTTTCTTACCGCCTGCGCGGGCGGGCGGCTCAATGAGCAAGAGATCGTTCACCTGACCCGTGCCATGGTTGATAGCGGCGATAGGCTGGATTGGGGACAAGATCTGGTTGTCGATAAGCACTGCGTTGGCGGTTTGCCGGGCAACCGGACAACCCCGATTGTGGTGGCGATTGTCGCCGCGCACGGCCTGACCATGCCTAAAACCTCTTCCCGCGCCATTACCTCCCCTGCAGGCACGGCGGATACGATGGAAGTGCTCACCGCTGTCGATCTGGATGTGCCGGTCATGCGCAAGGTCGTGGAGCAGGAACAGGGCTGCGTAGTCTGGGGCGGCTCTGTCTCTTTAAGTCCGGCGGATGATCTGCTGATCCGCGTGGAAAAGGCGCTGGATCTTGATAGCGAAGGGCAACTTGTGGCTTCTGTTTTGTCCAAGAAAATTGCCGCCGGATCTTCACATGTTTTGATTGATATGCCAGTTGGCCCGACCGCCAAGATCCGCAGCATGGATATGGCGGAGGATTTATCACGCTATCTGGAGCAAACAGGCGCGGCGATGGGTATTGGCGTGCGTGTTCATACCAGTGACGGCAGTCAGCCGGTCGGGCGCGGTATTGGTCCGGCACTGGAAGCGCGTGATCTGGTGGCTGTTTTGCAAAACACCAAGGATGCACCGCAGGATTTGCGCGAACGGGCGCTGGATCTGGCCGGACACATTCTGGAATTTTCGCCGGATGTGAAGAACGGGCAAGGCCGGATATTGGCGGCAGAGCTTTTAAATAGCGGCAAAGCCTGGGCGAAGTTCCAGGCAATCTGTGATGCCCAGGGCGGTATGAAGGACATACCAAGCGCCAAATATACCCACGTCATTGAAGCGGATAAAGCGGGACAGGTCACGGCCATCGATAACCGCCGCATTGCTCGCGTGGCCAAACTGGCCGGGGCGCCTGCCGATAAAGTGGCGGGTGTTGATCTTCATACGCCTGTCGGCACTCATCTTGAAAAAGGCGCGCCGCTTTTTACCGTCCATGCCCATTCGCCGGGCGAGCTTGATTATGCGCTTGGCTATCTCGAAGAGCAGGACGGGATCATAGACATAGAAGGAGAACCATCATGAGTCTTTTATTTAGCTATCCGGACAATGAAGAACAGGCCGTATTGCTGGCCAAAGAAGCGGGATATGAGCTGGGCGCGATAGACATCCATCATTTTCCGGATGGCGAGAGCCTTGTGCAGCTTGAAACGGATGTTAAAGACCGGGACGTGATTTTGTTTTGTTCCCTCAATCAGCCCGACAGCAAGGCGATGACGATCATGTTTTTTGCACAAACCGCCAAAGAGCTGGGCGCAAAATCGGTCGGGTTGATTACGCCTTATCTGGGCTATATGCGCCAGGACAAACGCTTTCATGAGGGCGAGGCCATCACATCCAATATCTTCGCTGCGTTTTTATCGCAGCATTTTGACAGTTTGATCACCATCGATCCGCATCTGCATCGCCATAAGGAGATGAAGGAAATTTACACCATCCCGGCACAGGTTATTCACGCGGCGGACGCGATTGCGGACTGGATTAAAGACAATATAGACAAGCCTGTTCTGATCGGCCCGGATGAGGAAAGCGATCAATGGGTATCGGATGTGGCACAGCGCGCCGGAGCGGCCTATACGGTGCTGACGAAAACCCGCCATGGTGATAAGGATGTCGAGGTTTCCGTGCCGGATGTTGATCAATACGCGGATCATACGCCCGTGCTGGTCGATGACATTATCTCCACGGCCCGGACCATGATTGCCGCCGCCGGACATTTAAAGGACGCCGGAATGAAGCCGCCAGTTTGTATCGGTGTTCATGCCGTCTTTGCGGGTGATGGCTATGAAGCCCTGCAGAAAGCAGGGGCGGGAAAGATTGTGACCTGCAATACGATTTTGCATCCGACCAACGCCATTGATCTGATCCGTTTGCTCGCCGAACATCTGAAAGAAAGGGAAGGATAACCCATGTGCATGTCCGAACCCGTCAGTTTTGTGGCCGGAGGCATGCTGCTCGCAGGCGGAGCTTATGCAGCGTGGAAAGCCTATAAGATCAATATGCGCTATTTTCCCGTGGCGCTGATGCCGGTGCTGGCAGGCATCCAGCAGATGATGGAAGGGCATGTGTGGATGGGCTTAAACGATGCCGACCCGGATATGGTCTGGTGGGGGGCGATGGGTTTTATCTTTTTCTCATGGCTGATGTGGCCAACCTGGATTCCCTTTGCCATTTATTTTCTGGAGCCGCCCGGCAGCAAGCGTAAACGAACGCTTTTGATGTTTGCACTGTCCGGGCTGGCGCTGGGATTGACCTTGTATATCCCGCATCTGGCCAATCCCGATTGGGTTAAGGTCGCCATCAACAATCACTCCATCGCCTATGAAGATACGATGTTTCTGGATTATTTTATCCCGCGTGAGCTGACCTATCTGATTTACGTGTTTCTGATTGTTACGCCGCCGCTGATTTCGACCTATTTGCATATGCGGCTGTTTGGTCTGATGCTGATTGCCGTCATTGCGGTGGTCTGGATATTCCTGTCCTACGCCTATATCTCGTTTTTCTGCCTGCTGGCGGGCGTGGCGACCCTGCATCTGATTTATATCATCGTTCACAATAAATGCTGCCGGGAATGCCCGGAGATCTTCAGGTAGGGGCGATGGTAAGCATAATAGAAAACAAAAATGAGTTTTACGCCTGGCTGAGTTTCATGCGGCGCTATTTTCTGGTGATCGCGCTTGGTAATCTGGTCTGGGAGGCGCTGCACATGCCGCTTTATACAATCTGGTACGAGGGGACATGGAAACAAATCCTTTTTGCAGTGCTGCATTGTACGGGCGGGGATATTCTCATTGCTCTGGCCAGTCTAATGTTGGCGCTGGTTGTTGTTGGTAATAATTGCTGGCCTCACAAAGGCTACAGGGCTGTGGCGATTTGGGCGATAGTCTTTGGCCTGGCTTACACGGTTTATAGCGAATGGTTGAATGTTTATTGGCGTGAAAGCTGGGCTTATGCCGATCAGATGCCCGTACTGCCTTTTGCAAGCTTTGAGATAGGTCTGACCCCACTTTTGCAATGGTTGGTTATACCGCTGGCATCATTCTGGTGGGCACGAGGGAGGATGAATAAAGATCATGCTTAAAGACAATAAAAAAGCGGCTGCAATATCACGTCTCAACCGCGCTCAAGGTCAGATCAAAGCGGTTGGTAGATATGTCGGGAGCTTGGCGTGTCGGATGCGACCTATTACAAATGGCGCAAGGAGTATGGCGGGATGGGCATGGATCAGGCGCGTCGTTTAAAGGAACTGGAGACCGAGAATGCGCGGCTTAAGCGGGTTGTGGCTGATCTCAGTCTGGACAATCAAATCCTGAAGGATGTTGCTTCGGGAAACTTCTAAGCACGGAACGTAAGCGCCAAAGCGTTATTTATGCGCAGCAACGATATGATGTATCTGAGCGCCGTGCGTGCCGTGCTCTTGATATAAACCGTGATAGTGTTCGCTACCGGCTGCGCAAAGGTCATGACGAAGAGGCTTTGCGAGAGGATATTCTACGTCTGGCATTGAAGTATGGTCGGTATGGTTATCGTCGAATTACAGCACTTCTGCGCGCCGAAGGCTGGCATGTAAATCACAAGCGTGTTGAGCGCATCTGGCGTGAAGAAGGCTTAAAAGTGCCGCAAAAGCAGAAGAAACGTAAGCGTCTTTATCTGAATGATGGCTCATGCATACGTCTTCGCCCGCACTGGAAAAACCATGTTTGGAGCTATGACTTTGTGGCGGATCGCCTGAGCAACGGTAAGAAAATCCGCATGCTCACCGTGATTGATGAGTTTAGCCGCAAATGTCTGGCGATCCGTACCGAGCGCGCTTTAAAGTCAGATGATGTGCTGGAAACGCTCAGTCATTTGTTTATCACTGAAGGGCTGCCGGATTACATTCGTTCTGATAACGGCTCCGAATTTACCGCTAAAATCTTGCAGGACTGGCTGCATAAATTGAAGGTGAAAACAGCCTTTATAGAGGCAGGCAGTCCGTGGGAGAATGGCTACAACGAGAGCTTTAATGGGCGTTTGCGCGATGAATGCCTGAATGGCGAGATGTTTTACAGCCTCAAAGAGGCGCAAGTCATTATTGAGGACTGGCGGCGACATTATAATCACATCAGGCCACACAGCTCACTGGGTTATAAACCGCCCATACCGATGATGCATGTAAGGGGAGATATTTGCTCCGCTACGCTGCTCAAACATCTCCCCTTACACCAGAACAACTGCGAACATTACGAACTTACAACTGGATTAAAAAATGGGGGTTGACCAATCGCCGAACAACAATATTCTTTGAGCGTTATGGAGTTTCAGGGTGTTTTGGATGCGCAGCGCGTTTTGCTGGAGTCCGAAGATCAACATGAGCGGGCGCGATATGAAACACTGGCGGCACGCATCGAATTGTTCAAAGCAATGGGCGGCGGATGGAACGAAGATATTTAAAAAATGGATATAGTCCAGGACAAAACGGAACCATATCCATCTGTTAACGTTGAATATAAAGAGGATTTTTATGAGCACACTTACAAAAAATAATTTGTCGCGTAGACAGTTTTTAGGCGGCGTAGCCGGTGGTATATTTGTTACGGGGATACAAGCGGCCTTGCCGCTTCCAGCATGGGCGGTAACATCTCCGCGCAATATTCATGAAGGGGTTACCAACTATCCGGCTCAAAACTATTTTGATCTAAATTTCCGATATTCGCCTTTGGTTGTGAACGGAAAGACAGGTCGCTCGACGGCTATTAATGGAACTGTCCCTGCGCCGCTCGTGCGCTGGCGCGAGGGTGAAGAAGTTACAATGGATGTAACTAATCACTTAGAAGATACAGAGCACGCTTCAATTCATTGGCACGGTATATTGGTGCCGTTTCGTATGGACGGCGTACCGGGCGTGAATTTTGATGGTATACAGCCCGGTGAAACATTTCGCTATAACTTCAAAGTGCAGCAGGCCGGAACCTACTGGTATCATAGCCATTCTAAATTTCAGGAACAAACAGGCGCATACGGCCCTATCATTATTGACCCTAAAGACGGTGAGCCGTTTCACTATGATCGCGAGCATGTGATTGTCTTATCTGATTGGACATTTGAAAACCCGGATACAGTCTTTCGCAATATCATGCTCGATCCGGAATATTATATTTATTACAAGCGCACGGTTTTTGATTATTTCGACAAAATAGAAAAAGATGGTTTTGCAGATGCTAATGCCGAACTCCTCCCGTTCCGCAAGATGAATATGAGTCCGCGTGATCTCTCGAATGTTACAGGATCGCTTTATACCTATCTCATGAATGGACATTCGCCGGATATGAACTGGACAGGGCAGTTTAAACCGGGCGAAACTGTACGACTGCGGGTGATTAATGCGTCAGCCATGAGTCATTTTGATGTGCGTATTCCTGGGCTTGATATGAGCGTTGTAATGAAAGACGGTAAAGCGGTTCGGCCAGTAGATTGTCACGAATTTCGCATCGGTATTGCAGAAACTTACGACGTTATAATCAAACCGAGAGAAGAAAAAGCATACACAGTCTTTGCTGAAAGCCTTGATCGCAGCGGCTTTACACGCGGTACATTATCGCCTGCAGCGGGCATGAGTGCGCCTGTGCCGCGCCGTCGCCAGACACCTGACCGAAAACTTGAAGATATCGGCATGGGCATGATGAAAGGAAAATATTTTGGCGGTATGGATGAGAAGATGATGAAAAAAATGCATCATAAGCGCATGCAGATGCAAGATTCAAATATTCCCGGTCCTAAAGGCCCAATGCCATTTATGCTTGATAAAACTAATCCAGACGTTGCTATGGCTGTTATGGACCCGAAGCAGCGCATGGATGATCCGGGAATCGGCCTTGGTAAGGACGGATGGAAGGTGCTGACCTATAAAGACTTGGTGTCTGCCGAGCCGCAACCTTATAAGGCTGAAGTTGATCGCGAACTGACTATTAATGTCACTGCCAATATGGAGCGCGGAATTTTTTCACTTGATGGTAAAAAATACACCGAGCATCCGGGGCCATATTTATTTCGTCATAATGAACGATTGCGCTTATATATGGTCAATCACACCATGATGGAACATCCCATGCATTTACACGGCATGTGGATGCAACTGGAAACAGGGCGCAGTAATGAAGAATTACCTTTTGTGCATACATATTTATTAAAGCCCGGCGAGGTCGCTTCCTTTTTGGTTACACCAATCGAAAAAGGTGATTGGGCATTCCACTGTCACCTTCTGTATCACATGGAAGCAGGTATGTTCCAAGTTGTACGCGTGGCTTAGAAGGAGATTAAAAATGAGAAAAACTTTAGCATTACTACTATTATCTGCTGCCTTTATTTCACCGGCTGCTTATGCTGACGAGCGCAACCCGGAAATTCCGCATCATCATCAGGGAAAAGAACCACTCCCTGATGATTATCATTCACCTGCTGCGCCGCCCCCAGAAGGCGCGAAGGTTCGTAAATACGCTTTAGATGAACCCGGACTGACCGCTAAGAACTTTGGCAAGACAGTTGTTCATGATAATAAATTATTCTGGCAGGTGTTGGGAGACCGCCTTGAATATCGCACAAATGAGGATAATGATATTCTTTTATGGGATGGCGATGCTTGGATTGGTGGAGATTATAATAAACTCTATCTTGAATCAGAAGGAGAATACAATTTCCG